>DAOSVE010000097.1:0-6021 GCA_035593465.1 Candidatus Atribacteria bacterium
AAGACTGGAGGTAGTAGAATGAAAAGAAATTGGTGGATTTTGCCTTTAGTTGTGGCGCTTCTCTTTTTCCTCTCGGGAGGATGGGTCGGAGCTCAAGAGTCCTCAAGTGAATACAGCGGCGAGCCGGCCAAATATGTTTTTCTCTTTATCGGTGATGGAATGGGCATAGACCACTTCAGTGTCACTCAGGATTATCTCAATGCTCTCGAGGAGAAAAACGTCGGTTTAAAAGAGCTTTCTTTTACTTCTTTTCCAGCAGCGGGGTTAGTCTCTACTTTTGATTACGGTTCCTACATAACTGATTCAGCCTCAGCTATAACAGCTATTCTTACTGGAGAGAAAACCTATAGTGGAGTTCTTAATATGTTACCTGATAAATCTACACCTCTTGTAAGTGTAGCCGAAATGGCCAAAGAAGCGGGGATGAAAGTGGGGGTGGTAACCAGTGTTTCTTTAGATCACGCCACTCCTGCTGGTTGCTATGCTCATCAAGCTTCTCGCAACAATTTTTATGAAATTGCTATAGAGGCAACTCAGAGTGACTTTGATTACTTCGGGGGAGGAGGGTTTTTACAACCCCGGGGTAAAAATGACGACCAGCGAGATATTTTCGAAATCTTTGCTGAAAATGGCTACACTGTAGTAAGAAATCGAGAAGGTTTCGAAAAATTAACTCCTCAACCGGGAAAAGTGGTAGCAATCAACGCCGTTTTGGATGCAGACCAGGCAATGCCTTACGAAATTGACCGGGAGGAAAATGACCTTTCTTTGGCTGATTTTACTCGCAAAGGTATCGAGCTTCTCGATAACCCCGAAGGTTTCTTTATGTTAGTGGAAGGAGGAAAAATCGACTGGGCGGCACACGCTAATGATGCTGCCACCGTTATACATGACGTTTTAGCCTTTAGTAAAGCGATAGAAGAAGCAATTAAATTTTATCAGCAACATCCCGAAGAAACTCTAATTGTAGTTACTGCTGACCATGAAACTGGAGGGTTAACTCTGGGGTTTGCCGCAACGGGATATAGTTTATACCCAGAAGTCTTACAGAACCAGAAGATGTCTTTCTTAGAATTCAGCAAAGTGGTAGAACAATACCGACAGAATACTCCTCAAGAGAAAGCAAATCTTTCAGATTTCTGGCCTCAAATAGAAGAAAACTTTGGTTTACTGGATATTCCTGCTCCAGAAAAAGCTCAACTGGAAGAGAAAGCTAAAAATGGAGATGCAGAAGCACAGGCCAAGTTGAGACTTACTTTAACTGACTATGAAAAAGAAGAATTAGAAAAAGCTTTGACAATGAGTATACAAGGAGAAGCACCCCAAAGCTATGGTGGCTATGACCCCCTTACTGTTACCCTAACTCAAATTTTAAACCAAAAAGCTGGTCTGAGCTGGACAACTTTCTCTCATACCGGCGCCCCAGTAGCCATCTTCGCTCAAGGGGCAGGAGCTGAGCTATTTGACGACTACTTTGATAATACTGAAATATTTGCTAAATTAGTATCAATAATGAGTTTAGAAACAGTATTAGTACAATAAAAATTCTGTCTCCGCTACTCCAAGGGCGGGGTTCATGAACCCCGCCCTTTTTCAGAACCATCAGAAGATAAAAATTAATTTGATTGCAAATGGTTTTTTCTTATCCCGGTAAAACTTACCAAAGCTACTCCATCTTTTTTATCAAGCCCTCAATAAAATACATCAATATCAAACCCGAAAGCTGTTCCTCATATGTTCTATCGTCTACGGTGATAGCAAGCTTAACCTGGTCAACCCCTGTGAAATACTGTGTTTTTTGTCTATTTTCTACTCTTAGAGCTATTCCATCACTATAAGGTTCCATCGACACAATCTTTCGCAGGTCAACATTAACATTACGTTTAACACCCGAAAAAACAAATCTTTTGCTCGTTAAAGTGAGAACTCCCTGGTCTATATGTTTTAGCTCTTCGTGAGATTCGGACCTGGTCCTTCCCACTCTAAAATAAACTCCTTTAGCCACTCTAAATCCTGGCCCCCCATAGACACTGGTTCTGACTGCCCGAGGTTCTAATAAAGATATTTCTGGTAAAACAAGTTGAAGTTTTTCATTCTTTTTCAAAATAATCGGTGTTTTTGCTCCTGTAATATGTACTGGAACATTTCCTTCTTGGAGCTGAGTCATCCAGTACTCCATATCCATTTCTCTCTGTTCTCTATATGGCTTGCCTCCGTACGCTATATTTTTCCATTCTATTTCTGTCAGACTCTGATTTTTATAATTCCGCCAGATGGGGTTAGAAACATCCCAAACTTTAGTAAGTTCATATTGTTCTCCCCTTCGAGTAAAGGTTGCGCCACAATTTTCACACTCCCAATTTTCACTGGTAACCAGACCAAAGAGCTTCTTTTTAACAACTGGTAATAGTCGACCCGATTTGCACACGGGACACTTACTGAGCCACGAAACTTCTGAAGGAACCTGGGGAGTTTCTTGCCTAGAAGGAAACTCTATCTGAGGAAGTGGCGCTCCACAATTGCTACAAAACTTGCCTTCATCCTCAAATCCACATTCTGGACATTTTACTTTCATTTTCCCTCCCCTTTTTAATAATACTGTTCTTATTTTATACTTTGATAAAACATGTGTCTATCCCCTACCCTGCAGTTTTGTCAGGCAGGAGTTCCCTTTTACAGATTTAATAACCCCCTTCCTTTTTGCAAACCTCATTTTTCTATTTTATAAAAGACCAAAAGCCAGATTGCCATGGGAAGAAATAGCAACTTTAACAGTAAGGGAGGAAACGAGACAGAGAGCCCTCGGTAACTTGACCTAATTTGTGGGAATGGTATAATTTTATACAGAAGTAAATAATATTAAGGGGGGTACAAAAATGAAGCGTTTTAAAGGTTTATCTTTGTTGCTTTCTGTGTTGTTAGTTCTCGCTTTAGGAACCGTTGCTTTCTCCCAGGAAAAAGGTAGGATAGAAATCTTTTCCTGGTGGACAGCAGGTGGAGAAGCTGAAGGATTGCAGGCACTCTTTGATATTTATAGTAAACTTTATCCCGATGTAGAAATCATCAACGCTACCGTAGCTGGAGGAGCAGGAGCCAATGCTAAAGCAGTATTAAAAACCAGAATGCTGGGTGGAGACCCACCTGATACTTTCCAGGTACATGCTGGAAAAGAGCTAATCGATACCTGGGTTAAAACCGGGTTTATGGAGCCTCTGACTGAGCTTTTCCAGTCTGAAGGATGGGTAGATGTCATGCCCAAAGGTATATTAGATATTGTTTCCCATGAAGGTGATTACTGGTCTGTACCGGTAAATATTCACCGAGCTAATGTTCTCTGGTACAATAAAAAGATTTTTGCCGATAACGGATTGACAGCTCCTCAGAACTTTGATGAATTTTTCCAGATAGCGGACAAGCTACAAGGACAAGGGATTGTTCCCTTTGTTATGGGTACAAAGGATGGATGGGAAGCTGGCCATATATTTGAAACAGTGTTGATAGCGAAATTAGGAGCAGAAGGTTACAGTGGTTTGTGGACTGGCGCAACAAAGTGGTCAGATCCCAAAGTTACCGAAGCCTTAGAGACATTCAAGAAAATGATGACTTACATTAATTCTGATCACGCTGCCTTTACCTGGGATGAAGCCTATGAGTATATCATAGACGGGAAAGGCGCAATGAGTATAATGGGTGACTGGGTAGCAGGATATTTCTTCTCTAAAGAATACACTGATTTTGGATGGGCACCAGTTCCTGAAACTGCCGGAATATTTGATGCTCTATCTGATAGCTTTGGTCTTCCCAAAGGATGCCAGAATAGAGACAATGTTATAAACTTCTTGAAAGTCTTAGGTTCTAAAGAAGGGCAAGAAGCTTTTAACCTCAAGAAGGGTTCTATTCCTGCCCGAACCGATATAAATAAAGACCTCTTTGGTGATTACCAGAAATCAGTTATGGAAGATTGGGAGAAAGACGTCATAGTCCCCAGTGTAATGCACGGTGCAGCAGCTGCGGAGGGATGGGTGACTGAGTACAAAGACGTTATCGCTCTTTTTGTAGCTCGTCCGGACGTAGAAGTAACTCAGAAAGCTCTGGTGCAGGTAGCAGAAAGAGCAGGAATACCACAACAATAAGATTTCCCTGAAGAGGAGGGAAAATTCCCTCCTCTTCTTTTTTTCTCTTTTAGAGGGAGAGATTTATGAAAAAAACAAGGGAAGAAAAAATCTTAACTTTCTTGTTTATTTTGCCCTCTGTTATCCTTATTGCTGTTTTTGTCTACGGGTTTATTGCCTGGACAGGATGGGTGTCTTTAACCAACTGGAAAGATGTGATTCCCGATTTTACCTTCGTGGGATTTAAAAACTATATTGACCTCTTTAATAACCTTCGTTTCCAGATAAGCTTTAAAAATATTTTAGTCTTCACTGCTTTGTTTCTTGTGGCATCCATCGCTATTGGTCTTCTTCTGGCTATTCTTTTAGATAGAAAAGTTCGGTTTGAGAATATCTTCAGAAGTATTTATTTATTTCCTATGGCCATATCTTTCATTGTGACTGGTGTAGTATGGAGGTGGATGCTAAACCCCGGCACGACCATCACTGGTTCTTTAGGCATTAATATGCTATTAGACAAAATAGGTTTAGGATTTTTGAAAAGTGGATGGTATACTGACCCTAATGTAGGCATAAAAGCGGTGGTAATTCCTGCAGTATGGCAGATGTCAGGATACGTCATGGCTATGTATCTGGCAGGCATCAGAGGTATACCTCAAGAATTATCTGAAGCAGCCCAGGTAGATGGAGCCAGTAGCTGGCAGGTGTACAGGTATATTATTTTACCATTATTGCAACCTATTACTTTAGGAGCAGTTATCATCCTTACTCATATCTCCTTAAAAATATTTGACTTAGTGGTAGCCATGACCGGAGCAGGAGCTGGGTTTTCCTGTGATGTCCCGGCTCTATTTATGTATGATACCACGTTTAGAGGTAACTTCTTTGCCCAAGGCGCAGCCATCGCCACTATTTTGTTGATCTTTGTAGCTATTCTTATCATACCCTATTTGAGACACGGCCTGAAGGAGGGAAGCTAAAATACGCAGGGCTTATAAATCAAGTAGATTTATTTTATACCTCGTTCTGGTATTATTCGCCATATTTTACCTTTTACCTGTATATGTACTTCTAGCAACCAGCTTCAAAAGCTTTGCCGAAGTGGGTTTAAAAGACATGTGGAAGCTCCCTCAAAATATAAGTCTGGACAGTTTTAAGATTGCCTGGAGTGGTAATGCCTCAAAAGGAATAACCGGTCTATCTAAAAACTTTATGAATAGCATATATCTGGTAGTTCCTGCCACCATAATATCTTCTCTTCTGGGTTCTATGAACGGTTATGTGTTCTCCAAGTGGAAATTCAAATTTTCTAATACCTTGCTGGCTCTCATTATATTTGGTATGTTTATTCCTTATCAGAGCGTTTTAATTCCCATAGTGGTAGTTTTACAGAAGATAGGGTTGTACGGCTCTATCCCGGGCTTAATCTTCATTCACTGTGTTTATGGAATACCCATAACTACATTAATATTCAGAAACTACTACTCTACCGTTCCTACTGAGCTCTTAGAAGCAGCAAAAATTGATGGAGCTGGATTTTTAAGAATCTATCGAGATATAATCCTACCAGTATCTATGCCTGGTTTTGCTGTAGTGATGATATGGCAATTTACTTCTATATGGAACGACTTTCTCTTTGGACTGATAATAGCACAAAAGCCCAGTGTTCAACCTATTACCGTTGCTCTCAATAACCTCGCTGGCTCATATTTTGTAGAATGGAATATCCAGATGGCAGGAGCTCTCATTACCGCCATTCCTCCTCTTTTGTTATACATTTTCCTGGGTCGCTACTTTATGAGAGGACTTTTAGCAGGCTCTTTATCTGGAACATAGCTCCACATAAATTATTGCATTATAGTATCCCGCAAAACTGGTTAAAAACTTTAGAAAGTAAATTATATCGAAA
>DAOSVE010000004.1:0-42822 GCA_035593465.1 Candidatus Atribacteria bacterium
TAATATTTTAACCAGTTTTGCGGGATACTATAGTCTTAAAAATTATGACCATCTTCCTTTTTATTTTGTATTTATGAATGTCGGGAGAGATGTTTTTTCTCCCAAGGTCGGGATGCATTTCCTGGTATTATTTTAGTTTTCTGTCTTTTATACTTTTAATCCTCTCTGGAGACTACTTTGCTATAACTTTTAGAGGGGACATGATTAAATGATAAAAATAGTACTTTCTCTCTTTCTTGCTATCATAATGTTCTCCACCTACTTTATTATGGGGCTTTGGCGCTCCTTGACTGAATAAGGGTTTTTGTTATTAAATATAGTAAAAATTAAGAAGGAGAAAAATATGGATAATTTTGAGTTTTTGAATCCTACTAAGATAGTTTTTGGTAGAGATACAGAAAATCGGGTGGGTCAGGAAATTAGAAAATGCCAGGCTAAAAAGGTGTTGCTTCACTACGGTGGTGGTAGCATAAAACGCTTGGGACTTTACGAGAGGGTGACCTCTTCACTCAAAGAGTCGGGTATTAATTTTATAGAGCTTGGCGGTGTAAAGCCCAACCCCCGGGTGAGTCTGGTGCGTGAAGGTATAAAGCTGTGCCGGGAACGTGGTATAGATTTTATTCTGGCAGTGGGTGGTGGGAGTGTTATAGATTCTGCTAAAGCCATAGGTATAGGAGTACCATACGATGGTGATGTGTGGGATTTCTATACTGGAAAAGCTGAACCTCAAAAAACAATACCTGTGGGTGTGGTATTGACTATACCGGCGGCAGGAAGTGAGGCGAGTCCGGGGTCGGTTTTAACCAATGAAGATGGATGGTTTAAAAGGGCAGTTAATGCAGAGATTATGAGGCCCAGGTTTGCTATATTAAACCCGGAGTTAACTTTTACTCTACCACCTTATCAGACAGTGTGTGGGGCTTCAGATATAATGGCTCATGTAATGGAGCGTTATTTTACTCCTACCCGTCACGTCGACCTTACCGATAGGCTATGTGAGAGCACACTTAAAACAGTTATAAAAAACGTGCCCGTAGTACTTGAACAACCTGATAATTATGATGCCCGGGCCGAAATAATGTGGGCTGGCACAATAGCCCATAACGACCTTTTGAGTACCGGCCGAGTAGGTGATTGGGCATCGCATGACATAGAACATGAAATTAGTGGTATATATGATGTAGCTCACGGTGCCGGATTAGCAGTGGTATTTCCGGCATGGATGAAATATGTATATCGAGAAAACAGGGACAAATTTGTTCAGTTGGCAGTGCGGGTATGGAATGTAGATATGGATTTTGAAAACCCGGAGCGCACAGCATTGACCGGGATAGATAGGCTGGAAAAGTTTTATAAAAGTGTGGGACTTCCTACTTCGTTAAAGGAATTAGGAATATCGGATGACCGGTTAGAAGAGATGGCTGATAAGTGCACAGCTGGTGATACAAAAACTGTGGGCAATTTTAAGAAATTAGGAAAACAAGACGTATTGAATATTTTGAAGATGGCATTGTAAGTCAGTAAAGTAGGAATAGTACCCGGCCTTATTTACTTTGATTGCGGATGGCCTTTGTCAGGGTGGTGTATTTATATTTATAACTGACAGAAGAAAAGAAGAATAATTTAAGGTTAGAGGAGCTTACATTTTTTAAGAAAAAGCTGGTTGTTAGTAAAAATTATGGGGCGGGATGAAAATCCGCAGGCTGGAAGAAATTCGGGTGATGGGAAATGAAGTCTCTTTTTATTTATATATTTTTAATCAGGAGAAATTGATACTGTGAAACCACCTCTTCGCTGGTTGGTCTTTGCCAATAACAGTGATCCAAAGTTTCTCTATATTTTGGATATTGAGGAAACGCTAGGGTGTTTTCTATGCTTGAGTGCACAGGACAAATGGCCGGGTACAAATAAAAAAATATTTTGCTAGCGATTGGGCTATTTTGTCGAGGATGATTTAGAAAAATTTAATCTGGTGGATGCCTCTACTATCAAATTTTTATGGCATTACGGGAAAAAAGCTGGAAATCATCTTAGACCGGAAGGTAAGAAAACGTTGCTGGTTTATTATGATTGAAAAAAGTATAAAAGTCGTCCTGGTGAATATTATGAACAAATATTCTGGATTACCCAGACTTCAGCCCGGGCGAGAGGGAGAAAAGCATATATCCCTCAAGGAGGGAAAAATGAATCATTTGATATTATTATTGATGCTCGAGAACAATATCCCTGGAAGTTTCCGGAGTGCCATGTAGTAAGAGAAAATCTCCCGGTTGGCGATTATGGTTTAAAGCGGGAAGACAGGATTGTGGCCCTGGTAGAGAGAAAAACCAGAGAAAATTTTCTTTATAATCTGCAGTATTTCGAAACTCTCAGAGCTTCCCTTCATGAGCTCAAGCTCGTTCCTTTTGGAGCTATGGTTCTGGAGTGTTCTTATGCGGATTTAATCAACCCTAAAAAGAATCCTTATTTTAAACCTTCTTATATTGCTGATGTTCTGGCTGAACTATATTTCCTCTTTCCCGATATTCAAATCGTTTTTTGTGATAACCGTAAAATTGCCAATGAATGGACCTATCGATGGTTTAAGAGAATTTATCAATTTTATGAAGAACAGAGCAGTCTGCGACGTAAACTAAAAACCGCCGGAGGGGGGAAATGGGTAAAACTATAACACTTAAGAAGAAGCACTCCAGTTTCACTTTGAGCCTTCTGTGTCGAGATGTTTTACCCGGACAGGATCCATGAGGGAGCTATCTTTATTACCTGTTTTACTCTTAAAACCTTTTCCGACTTTACTTTTTTCTCGATTGTGGTAAAATTCTGGAAATTTAAATAAGGGAGGAAAGGTAAATGCAATCTCTCTTTTATCCTCTGGATAAGGCTGGTGTTCGTAATTCTCGTTGTGTTCACTATAATGTGGTTGTTCCCCAGCTTTTAGAAGAAGCTATTAAAAGAGAAGAAGGTATTTTAACTTCTACTGGAGCTTTTAATGTGTTAACCGGCAAATATACTGGACGTTCTCCCCAGGACCGTTATATTGTAGATGATGAAATTACCCATAATTCTGTTGATTGGGGTAAAATAAACATTCCCATAGAACCAGAAAAATTTAATCGACTTCATGGTAAACTGTGTGCTTATCTTCAAGGTAGAGATATTTTTGTTTATGATGGTTTTGTAGGAGTAGACCCCGAATGTAGATTAGCAGTACGTTTTATCAATGAATATGCTTATCAGACAGTTTTTGTAGAAAATATGTTTCTTGAGGCAACCAAAGAAGAGTTAGCCAACTTTCAACCAGGATTTACAGTAATTTGTGCTCCCAATTTTAAAGCTGACCCCGGAGAAGATGGTGTGCGTTCTGAAGCTTTTGTTATCATCAATTTTCAGGAAAGGATGGTAATCATTGGTGGTACTTCTTATGGAGGAGAGATTAAGAAATCCATCTTCACAGTAATGAATTTCCTTCTTCCCCAGCGAGGAATTCTTCCCATGCATTGTTCGGCTAATGTAGGAGAGAGAGGGGATGATGTGACTATCTTTTTTGGACTTTCCGGTACGGGAAAAACTTCTCTTTCTGCTGACCCCAGGCGGCGCTTGATTGGAGATGATGAACATGGCTGGTCGGAAAAGGGAGTTTTTAATTTTGAGAGAGGGTGTTACGCTAAGTGTATAAATCTCTCTCGAGAGAAAGAGCCCCAGATCTGGGAAGCTTTGCGCTATGGGGCTATTATGGAAAATGTAGTGGTAGACCCTGTTACTCGAGAAGCAGACTATAATGATGCTCGCTATACAGAAAACACTCGAACCAGCTACCCCATTGAATACATTCCCAATGCCCTCATTCCTGGTATGGCTGGACATCCTAAGGTGGTGATTTTATTAACTGCTGATGCTTTTGGGGTGATGCCCCCCGTAGCTAAGCTTACCAGAGAAAAGGCGGTAGAGTTTTTCTTACTGGGCTATACCAGTAAGTTAGCAGGAACTGAAAGAGGTGTTGTTGAACCTCAGGCCACTTTTTCGACCTGTTTTGGTGCTCCTTTTATGCCTCTTCATCCTCAAGTGTACGCCAAAATGTTAGGAGAAAAAATATCTCAGCATGGTTCTCGAACCTACCTGGTTAATACTGGTTGGATGGGAGGTCCTTATGGGGTAGGTAAGCGGATAGATATAACTTATACCCGAACTATTGTTCATTCTCTGATCGATGGTAGCATTGAAAATTACCCCTTCCGAGAAGACCCTATATTTGGTTTTTTAGTTCCTGAAGAAATTAAGGATGTTCCCCGGGAATTGCTTCATCCTCGCACTACCTGGAGGAACGGAAGCGAATTTGACGAGCAAGCTAAAAAATTGCAGAGCGACTTCGAAAAAAATATCAGTCGCTTCAAACTCTCTTCGGTTTAAGGTAAACTCAAAAACTGCTATTACTTTAAGCTCACCAGCTACAGCTGGTGAGCTTTTTATTTAGATATGGGTTATTATAAGTAAGGTCGGTACCCTCTTCTCGTTGTTCTGAAGTTATCCTATAGTATCCCGCAAAACCTGTTAAACTACTAAACCTTTAAAAAACAAATTCATCGGAAGTTAAAAATGGAATCGCCAAACACAGAGGGATACTATAATCCTTAGTAGTCTTTTACTTTTATGTTTTTGTTTCTCCTGTTTTTCTTCATTTTTCGGGGGTTATAAAGGGGTTTTTTTCTCTCATAGTTCGGTTATAAAGGGGCAGAGCCCCTTTATAGTATATATTTTCGAAAGTTGTTGTGGTTAACAAAATATTAAGCTATATTAGTTCGGAAAATAGGAGTAAAGGTAAAGGCAGATGCGAGAATCAGATTTCAAAGTAGTATACCGAATGTGTAATTGAAAAATAGTTTGAGGAAGTGAATGAAAATTGAAAAAGCAGTTTTTGTTGATTCCTTTCTTTTTTGTTCTCATAGTTATTGGTTTAGGTCTCTCAGGTATGGGGGCAGTAATCCCGGAAATGGCTCAACACTTCTCTGTCTCCTACTCTGTAGTGGGAAGAGTTTTCTTATTCCATGGTTTAGGTTACTTTGTTTCTATTCTTCTTGCTGGAATTTTAGGAGATATTATTAATCAGGTTTCTATTCTGAAGCTGGGAATTTTCCTGGCTTTAGCCGGCTTTGGGGGAATTTCCTTTCTTCCCTCCTTTCCTTTAGTCATGGCTTCCTTTTTGCTTATGGGAGTGGGGTTAGGATTTATTGATGCTATGGTTAATCCTGTGGCTACCAGTGTTTTTACTGAAAAACCTGCTACTACCTTAAATATCATCCATGCTTTTTTTGGGTTAGGGTCTTTGTCTGCTCCTCGTCTTTATTCCTTTTTAGTGGCGGAAGGCTATGGTTGGCGAAATCTTTACCAGATATGCGCTCTCTTTACTCTGGTAACTTTGGTTATTTTTCTTTTTCCTTTTATTCCTCGGAAAAATCAGTCTTCTCAATTTAAGGAATTACTGGGGGTATTTAAACAGCCAGCGTTATGGGTAATGGGTTTCACCACTCTTTTTTATGCTGGAGGAGTGAGTACTTTGAATGGTTGGCTAGTTTCTTACCTGGAAGAAGGAGGAGTAAAAAGAGGAGAGGGAGCTATTTTTCTCTCTTACTTCTGGTTGGGTATAATGTTAGGGAGACTTATCCTTTCTTCCATTTCGGATAAAATTGGACATCTCAACACCATTCGCCTTAATGCCTTAGGAGGGATAGTGTTTGTTTCTTTGTTTCTGCTTTTGCCTTTTCATTCCGCTTCTGCTTTTCTTTTGCTTTTTGGCGCTGGTTTTATGCTCTCTACTTTGATACCCACCACTGTTTCTTATGCTATTGCTACTTTTCCGGAAGTGACTTCTACTGCCTCCAGCTGGGTTTTATTTAATAATAGCTTGGGTAATTTCTTTTTCCCCTGGATGGGAGGAATAGTGGGGACGGTTTTTAACCTACGTCTAACTATGATTTTTGTTCCCCTGTTTCTTGTTTTAATGTTTTTATTTCAGCAGTGGTTAGTTAAAATGGGTAGAAAGAGTGCTATGGTTTTGGGTAACTATCAAAAAGAATAATGGAAATGAGGTAATAAGATGTGAACGATATTCAATACTGGGAAGAAAAACTGGATAGTTTTGACTATGAAGAGCGCTGGAATGTTTTTTCTAAGTTGGTGGAAAAAGCGAAAAAAGGAGAGATAATCTTTCCCCCTCCTTCTCCCCAAGTTAATCTTCATTTTCATACCTTTTTTTCCTTTAATGCTTATGGTTATTCTCCTCTTCACGTTATCTGGAAAGCTAGAGAACTTGGTTTAAGTATGGCCGGGAGCGTGGATTTTGATGTGCTTGATGCAGTACCTGAGTTTCAACGGGGAGGGCTGGAAGTAGGTTTACCTTTTTCTTCGGGGATTGAGACCCGGATTTATCTTCCCGAGTTTCCCGATAAAGAATTCAGTTCTCCTCATGAACCAGGGGTGGCCTACTATATGGGTAATGGTTTTACTCGTCTTCCCGATGAAGATAGTGAGGCGGAGCGAATTCTTTTAAATCTGAAAAAAATTGCTCAGACCAGAAACCAGAAAGTTATAGAAAAAGTTAATGTTTATCTGGATAGAGTGCAGATCCACTACCAACAGGATGTATTGCCTCTTACCCCCTCGGGTAACCCCACCGAAAGGCATATAGTCCTTGCTTACGCCCTGAAAAGCGAAGCTCTTATCCCTGACGAAGAAGAAAGAGCAGAGTTCTGGGGAGAGAAATTAAGTATGGGAAAAGGAGAAATTAAAAAACTTTTCGGGGATAAAGCCACCTTTTATGATTTTATCCGCGATAAGCTCATTAAGTTTGGGGGAGTGGGTTATGTGAATCCTGATAGCGGAGATTTTCCTTCTCGAGCGGAGTTGAATAGAATGACTTTAGAGTCAGGAGCTCTACCTTCTTTTTCCTGGTTAGATGGGACTAATAGTGGAGAAAGAGACCCGGAGACTCTTTTGGAGTTCTGTCTGGCTAATGGTATAGAGACTCTTTTTCTCATCCCCGATAGAACCTGGAATATCCCCGACGAGGAAGAAAGAAAGATAAAGCTGGCTAAGCTTTATGAAATAGTGGAAGAAACGAAAAAAAGAGATATGCCTGTTTTTGTTGGAACAGAGCTTAACCGGTACGGACAAAAATTGGTTGATGACTTTGATTCTCCTTATCTTAAACCTCTTACTCCTTATTTTTTGGAGAGTGCCTGGACTCTGTGGGGGCATGTAGTTATGGAGATGACTTCCCGGAGAGGCTATACGAGCGATTGGGCTAAGGAGAATTTCTCTGAGCGACACAAGAAAAACCAGTTTTTTGCCTCTTTGGGTAAAAATACCCCTGCTGAAGAGAAAGCAATGGAAAGGGTGGGGAGAAAATCCACTTCTCACTTACTTCGAGAATTTGGGGGATAGTTATTGATTATGGCACTTACTCCTGATACCAGGGTCTGGAATGTCTATAGAATAGATAGAAGAGATAAAAGAAAGTGAGATAGAGAAAGATTTAACCTCCTTGTGGTAAAATAAACTAAAAGCTTTTAAGGAGGTAAGAAAATGGCTGAATTTTTAAATCCCTTCAGTGGTTTAGCTCCCGATAAGAAAATGAGTTTATCAGAGCTCATCCGGGCTATCCGTCTTAATATAGCAGCAGAAGAAGAAGCTACTCATCTTTATACCGCTCATGCTGATGCTACTGACCATCCTCTGGCTAAGAAAGTATTGCTCGATATCGCTGATGAAGAACGGGTTCACGCCGGAGAGTTTTTGCATTTACTGCAAATCCTTACCCAGGATGAAAATCAGTTCCTGGCTGAAGGAAAACAAGAGGTGGAGGAGATGCAAGAAGAACTTCGCCAGGAAGGAAAAACTGTAGAGGGAGAACCTCCTACCGTGGGGCCTCTCAAATAGAGTTGAAAGGAGGATAAAAAATGGCTAGTAAATACCTGAGCCGGGAAGATGCTCCTTTAACTCCTCAAATTTGGGAATTGCTGGATAAAACCATGATAGAAGTGGCTAAAGCTAATCTTTCCGGAAGACGGATCCTTCCCTGGGAAGGTCCTTTTGGCCTGGGGCTGAAATTTGTCTCTTTATCTGGCATCTCAACGGAAGAGGGAGTTTCAATGAGCCAGGCTCTTTCTCTGGTGGAGATTCAGAAATCTTTCCGGTTGAGAAAAATGGATCTGGCTAATTATGAGATAGAAGGAGTAACTATAGATTTGACACCTCTCATTGAGGCTACCCGGGAATGCGCTCGTAAAGAAGATGAGATTATTTATCAAGGGCTGAAAGGCGTTCCTGGTCTTTTTACTGTCAGGGGAAGTCAAAAAATGAAATTATCTTCCTGGGAGGAAATAGGTAAGGCAGCAACTGATATAATTCAGGCTGTTACCCTTCTTGATGAAGCAGGATTTCATGGCCCTTATGCTCTGGCTCTGGCACCGGAGCGCTACAATCTCCTTTTGCGGATTTATAATCAAGGAGCCAAAACGGAGCTGGAACACTTGAAGGAGATAGTGGGAGATGGAGTGGTGAAAGCTCCTTTCCTCAAAAAAGGAGGAGTAATATTAGATTCTAATAGGAATTATGTTTCTTTAGTGGTGGGTCAGGATATGACTGTAGGGTTTATCGGACCCGAGGAAGAAAATTTGGTTTTCAACATTTCTGAGAGTATGGTTCCTCTCATCCGGGAGCCTCAAGCTATTGGTGTTTTGGAAGAGTAAACGAAACGGCCAATCCAGGATTATAGATTTTCCAGAGAGGAGCAATTGCCCCTCTCTGGAATAGAGTTATTTTATGAAATATTTAGTGAGTTTTGGCCGATCGGGAATTTTTAACATCTTTTATTCTTTTACTTTTTGTTTATAGATTAATTTACTTTGTTCTGACTTGCTTTCGGTTATAATTTCTAAAAAGCGATGGGGGAGGGAGAATTTTGAATTATCGGGTTTTTGGTCGAACTGGTTGGGCAGCGAGTGAAATTGGTTTTGGCTCCTGGGCTATTGGAGGTGGATGGGGAAAAGTAGAAGAGGAAGAAGCTATTAAAGCATTGCACACTGCTATAGACCAGGGAGTCAACTTTATTGATACTGCAGATGTTTACGGGGATGGAAGAAGTGAGCAACTTATTGCTCGAGTTTTAAAAGAGCGCAAAGAAAGAGTATACGTAGCCACTAAAGCGGGTAGGAGACTTTCTCCTCACCTTGCTTCAGGCTATAATCGGGAAAATTTGAATGCTTTTGTGGATAGAAGTCTCTCCAACTTAGGCGTAGAAACTATAGACCTTTTGCAGCTCCATTGCCCCCCTACTGAAGTTTATTATAACCCTGAAGTTTTTGATATACTGGACGAAATGGTTAAAACAGGTAAAATCCGCTATTATGGAGTGAGTGTAGAAAAGGTAGAAGAGGGGCTTAAAGCTCTCGATTACCCGGGAGTGCGGAGTGTGCAAATCATTTTTAACATGTTTCGTCAACGGCCAGCAGAGCTTTTCTTTCGCCAGTGTCGGGAAAAAAGAGTAGCAGTTATAGCTCGAGTTCCTTTAGCCAGCGGGCTTTTAACCGGGAAAATAACTAAAGATACCCAATTTCCTCCCGATGACCACCGTAATTTTAACCGTTTTGGTCAATCTTTTGACCGGGGAGAAACTTTTGCTGGAGTAGATATGGATAAAGGTTTAGCGGCGGTAGAAGAACTGAAAAAAATTAAGCCCGATGGCTTTACCATGGCTCAGTTTGCTCTTAAGTGGATTCTCATGTTTCCTGAAGTTGCTACAGTTATTCCTGGAGCTAAAAATCCAGAGCAAGCCCGGGAAAATTCTCAAGTCTCGGAGCTTTCTCCTCTTCAGGAAGAGGTTATGGAGAAAATATCAGAGATTTACGATAAATATATTAAAAAAGAAGTTCACTACCGATGGTAGAGTAAAGGATTAGAACGGAGTCTCCGGGGTTTTAAAATTAAGCTGCGAAGAGGAAGTAGAGCATGAAGGAGTTAGAATTTCAAGAGATAGTTCAACAGGTACAAAAAGCACTGGAGGAGCTGAATATCATCAGTCCTGAACTACTTAGGGAGAAAATGCTAAAAGCTTTAGCTACTGAAGATAATGATTTAGCTCGAGAAATGTTATCTCAGGTGATGGAAAATTACGTGGTAGCAGAAGAGCGACATCTTCCTCTCTGTCAGGATACGGGTATGGTAATGGCCAAAGTGGAAAAAGGGGAAGAAGTAAGAATTAAAGGAGGCAGTTTACGTCAGGCACTGGATGAGGCTATAAGAAGGGCTTATAAGGATAATTATTTTCGAAAGTCCATAATATCTGACCCTTTCTTTGGTAAAAATACTGGAGATAATACCCCAGGAGTCTATTTTTTTGAGCTTCAAGAAGGGGATAAACTTCGTATCGACCTTCTGGTTAAAGGTGGAGGGTGTGATAACATAAGCTCTCTGGGAATTTTAGAGCCGGGTAGTAAGCCAGAAGAGGTAGAGAAGTTTATCCTCAGGGAACTGGATAGAAAGGGAGGACAGGCTTGTCCTCCTCTTATTGTAGGAGTAGGAATAGGAGGTAATGCTCCTTACGCTCTCTATCTTGCTTCTCGAGCTCTATCTCGTCCTCTGGGAGAAGTTAATCCTGACCCTCGCTATCAGGAATTAGAAGAAAAATGGCGAGAAGATATTAACCGTCTAGGGATCGGTCCTCAAGGAGTAGGAGGGAAAACTACCTGTCTCGAAGTTAGAATAGAAACTTATCCCTGTCATATAGCCAGTTTTCCAGTGGGTTTAGTGTGTAATTGTCACGTTTTTCGTCAGAAAACCTTGAAGTGGTGAGATAAATGGCAGAAAGGAAGGAAGTGATTTTAAAAACTCCTCTTTCGGTGGAAGAGATTAAATTTTTGCGGGCCGGTGATAAGGTTTACTTGAGTGGTGTTATTTATGTGGCTCGAGATTTAACTCATCAATGCCTGATAGAGGACCTGGAAAAAGGTAAAGAACTTCCTTTTTCTCTTTCAGGGTCGGTTATTTATTACGCTGGTCCCACCCCTGCTCGTCGGGGGGAAATAATAGGGTCGATTGGGCCTACCACCAGTAGCCGGATGGACAAATATCTGGAATACTTTCTGCAAAAAGGGCTACGAGCTACCATTGGTAAGGGGGAAAGGGGAGAGGAAGTTAAAAAACTTTTAGAAAAATATGGGGCCATCTATTTATTGGCTTGTGGAGGGGCAGGAGCTTATCTTTCTACTTTTGTAATAGAAAAAGAAGTACTGGCTTACGAAGATTTGGGAGCTCAAGCTCTTTTGCGCTTGAAAGTGGAGCAGCTTCCCCTTTTGGTAGCTTATGATGCTCAAGGGGGAGATATTTTTGAAGAGGGGAAAATAAAATATCGTAATCTTGCTTTATATAATGAATATTGACATTAAGGAGGTTTTTAAAAATGTTCTGGAATATAATTTTTCTTCTCCTCATTTTTAGCGTTTACTTACCTGTTTTACAAAGAAATATTATTGAGCAGCAGAGAATGGCAGCGATTAAGAGTCTGGAGAGAAAAAGAAGGTCACGAGTAATTGCCATGATTCACAGACAAGAATCAGTTAGTTTTTTAGGTTTACCTATAGCACGCTATATTAATATTGAGGATTCAGAAAAAATCTTACGGGCTATTCATCTCACCCCTAAGGATATGCCCATTGATTTGATTCTCCACACTCCAGGGGGATTGGTGCTCGCTGCTCAGCAGATTGCCTGTGCTATAAAAAGACACCCGGCTAAAGTTACCGTGTTTATTCCTCATTATGCTATGTCAGGAGGAACACTTATTGCTCTAGCAGCAGATGAAATAATTATGGATCCCAATGCTGTTTTAGGACCTGTTGACCCTCAAATAGGTACAGCTCAGGCTCAATATCCGGCTGCCTCAATTTTAAAAGCTCTGGAAGAGCCTAATCCTAACCGGGATGACCAGACCCTGATTTTAGGTGATATTGCTCGTAAAGCTATTAATCAGGTTTACCAGGTGGTTTTAGATTTAGTTGATGAACATCTTCCCCAAGATAAAGCTCAGGAATTAGCCACTATTTTATCCGAGGGTCGATGGACTCACGATTTTCCCATTACTTTAGAGATGGCACAAGAATTGGGTCTTCCGGCGAAAGAGGGTTTACCAGATGAAATTTACCAGCTTATGGACCTTTACCCTCAGCCTCAGCAGCAGCGACCTTCAGTAGAGTATGTTCCTACTCCTTATACTCCTCATCGTAGACCTACAGGAGGAAAAGAAAAAATTGAGTAAAGGATGTGAATGTTATGGGTAAACAGCTAATTATTACTGAAAAGCCCAGTGTAGCTCAGGATATAGCCCGTGCTCTGGGTAAAATGCAGAAAAAGAAAGAATACTGGGAGAATGAAGATTATATTGTTACCTGGGCAGTTGGGCATTTAGTAACTTTAGCTGAACCAGAAGATTATGATAAAAAGCTAAAAATGTGGCGTCTTGCCCTTTTGCCTGTTGTGCCAGATGAGTTTAAGCTGAAAGCCATAGAAGGAGCAGAAGAAAGATTAAAAGTTATTGAAAAGCTCATTGATTCTAAAGAAGTAGAAGTGGTAGTGAATGCTTGTGATGCAGGTAGAGAGGGAGAGTTAATCTTCCGCTATATTTACGAATTTTTGGCCGGTCGCAAACCAGTTTATCGCCTCTGGCTTTCTTCTATGACTCAAGAGGCCATAAAAGAAGCTTTTTCTCGTCTTAAACCGGGAAATACCTATGAACTTTTAGCTCAGGCAGCTAAATGTCGTTCCGAAGGAGATTGGTTAGTGGGTATCAATGGCACGCGGGTATTTACTGCTCGCTATAAAACTCTGCTTTCTGTGGGAAGAGTGCAAACTCCTACTTTAGCTATTCTGGTGGAGAGAGAAAGGGAAATAGAGAATTTTGTTCCTGTTCCTTACTGGGAAATATTTGCTGAATTTTCTTCCCCCTCTGGTTCTTATCGGGGGAAATGGGAAAACAAAGAAGACCGGGTGTGGGAAAAAGAAAAGGCCCAATCAATAGTAGATAAAGTTAAAGACCGAGACGGAAAAGTAACTGAATACAAAGAACATCAAGTTAAAGAGCCTCATCCTCTTTTATATGACCTTACTGAATTGCAGAGAGATGCCAATAAACTTTTTGGCTATTCGGCTAAACGTACTCTGGATAGCGCTCAGAGACTTTATGAGCGTCATAAATTGATAACTTATCCTCGCACCAACTCTCGTTATCTCTCTCCTGATTTAATTTCTCAGGTAGAAAAAAGCTGGCATATGTTAGCAGGATGCGGTTTTGCAGAATGGGTAAGAGAAGATTTATCACCTGAGAAAGCCTTAAAGGATAGAAGAGTATTTGATGGAAGCAAAGTTTCCGACCATCATGCCATTATCCCTACTGGAGAGAAAATTGACTGGGAAAGTTTGAGCGAAAATGATAAAAAAATCATGGATCTAATTGTGAAAAGATTTATCGCTTCTTTTTATCCCGAGGCAGTCTGGGTTCACCGCAGTATCAAAACCGTGGTAGAGGGTGAAAAATTTGTCAGTAAATCTAAAGTTCTTCTGGAAGCAGGCTGGAGAGCAATTTATGGAAAAGAAGAAGGAGAAGAGTTTTTACCTGCAGTTAAGAAGGGAACTGCAGTAAAAACTCAAAAAGTCTGGATAGAAGAAAAGGAAACCAAAGCTCCTCCTCGCTACACTGAGGCTACTCTTTTATCGGCTATGGAGGGAGCAGGCCGCTTTGTAGAGGATGAAGAACTCCAGGAAATATTAAAAGATAGTGGTATTGGTACTCCAGCCACTCGAGCAGCCATAATTGAGCGGCTAATAGAAGTAGGTTATGTGGAAAGAAATGGTAAAACTCTTATACCTACTCCTAAAGGGAAAGAGCTAATAAACCTTATAGAAAATATACCGGTTCCTGAATTATCGTCTCCCCAGCTTACCGGGGAATGGGAAAAGAAGCTCAATCAGATTGAAAAAGGGGAATTTTCTCGGGATACTTTTATGAAAGAGATAAAAAAATTAACCGTGGAGATGGTAGAAAAAGTTAAAAACATGGAAGACCAGGGGGAAAGAGAAAGGATGTCTTTACCTGTCGGGAATTGTCCCCTCTGTGGAGCTCCGGTTTATGAAAATCGCAAATCCTTCAGTTGTTCCCGATGGAAAGAGGGTTGCCCATTTACCATCTGGAAAAAGATAGCGGGAAGATTTATTAACCGTCAGGAGGCTCAGAAATTACTTACTACGGGTAGAACTAGTAAGCTTTACGGTTTTAAGTCTCGTAAAGGTAAAAAATTCTCTGCTTATCTCGTTCTTCAGAAGGAAGGAAAAATAGAATTTGAATTTTCTACCCGGGAAGTTTCTTCTAGCGTTTCTTGATGTTTTGAAGGGATTTTTTAGAAACCGGGATGTAGATGTCAGAAAAATCGATTATAATAGTGCAGGTACCGGTGTGGTGCTTTCACTGATTATATGAGAGGTAGAAAGAGAGAAAACAGTTGAGTAAGTTTGTAATCCGGGGTTCAAAACCTTTGCACGGGGAAGTACGGATAGGAGGAGCTAAAAATGCTGCCTTACCTATTTTAGCAGCAACTTTATTAGCTGATTCTCCTTCTTTAATTAGAAACGTTCCTAATCTTTTGGATGTAAAAACCATGCTTTCGGTTCTGGAGAGTTTAGGGTCTAAAGTAGAAAAGGTAGGAGAATATGCCTACCAGATTTTCCCTACCTTATATGATATCAGTGAAGCTCCCTATGAGTTGATTCGTAAGATGAGAGCTTCTTTTCTGGTAACCGGTCCTCTTATTGCCCGTCATGGTCGGGCTCAGGTTCCTCTTCCAGGAGGATGTGCTATTGGTTCTCGTCCCATTGACCTTCATCTTAAAGGTTTTAGCCATTTAGGAGTAGAAATATCTATGCATTCCGGTTATATAGAAGCCTGGGCTTCCCAGCTTCATGAAGGAGAAGTTTACTTCGATTTTCCCAGTGTGGGAGCAACAGAAAACATCATGATGCTGGCTGCTACTATTGAGGGAGAAACGGTTATATCTAACGCAGCCTGTGAACCGGAAGTGGTGGATCTGGCTAATTTTATTTCTTTGATGGGAGCAGAAATTGAAGGAGCAGGTACTGATACTATAGTAGTGAGAGGTACTAAAAATTTGCATGGATGTGAATATACTATTATTAATGATAGAATTGAAGCGGGTACTTTTTGTGTGGCGGCAGCTATCACCAGAGGTAACATAGAAATAAAAGGGGTAGAATATTCTTCTCTTCGTTCAGTAATTACTAAATTAGAAGAAATTGGGGCAGTGGTAGAGAGAAAGGGAGAAGATAGTATCTTTGTGGCCTTAGATAGTAGGCCTAAAGCTGCTAACATTAAAACTATGCCTTATCCTGGTTTCCCTACCGATATGCAAGCCCAGTTTATGGCTCTTCTTTCTTTAGCTGAAGGGGTAAGTGTGATTACTGAAACGGTTTTTGAGAGCCGTTTTGCTCATGTGGGAGAGTTGGAGAGAATGGGAGCTAGAATTCGAGTAGAAGGAAGAAGCGCGGTGGTTACTGGAGTGGAAAAATTAGCTGGAACTCAAGTTACTGCTCCTGACCTTCGAGCTGGAGCGGCCTTGGTTCTGGCTGGTTTAGCTGCTGAAGGAGAAACTGAAGTGTATGGAGTTTTGCATATCGACCGGGGTTATGAAAATTTAGAAATCAAACTTCGCTCTTTAGGAGCTTCTATAGACAGGTATGATGAATAAAACGGGAGGAATTATTTATGTGGAGTAAGAGATTGGGGATAGACCTGGGTACTGCTACCACTTTGATTTACGTTTACGGAAAAGGTATAGTTTTGAATGAACCGTCGGTGGTAGCCATATCCAAAAATACTAACGAGATTCTGGCTATCGGTAGAGAAGCCTGGGAAATGATCGGTAAAACTCCTGAATATATAGTAGCTCATCGTCCTCTTCGGGAAGGAGTAATCAGTGATTATGAAGTTACCCGGAGGATGCTAACTTATTTCATTCAACAGGTGTGTGGCAAGAGTCTCTTTAAACCTGATGTAGTAGTGTGTATTCCTTCAGGAGGAACGGGAGTAGAGAAAAGAGCCGTATTAGATGCTGCCTATCGGGCAGGAGCAAGGAAAGCTTATCTTATAGAAGAGCCTATGGCTGCTGCTTTAGGTGCGGGTATAGATATCACTGGTCCTTCCGGGAGTATGGTCATTGACATTGGTGGAGGTACTACTGATATTGCTGTTCTTTCCTTAGGAGGGGTGGTGGCTAGCCAGTCAGTAAGGGTGGCTGGAGACCAATTAGATGAGGCTATAACTAAACATCTGCGGAAGAAATTTAACCTCCTGATAGGAGAAAAAACGGCAGAAGTTATTAAAATTGAAATTGGTTGGGCAATTCCCCCTAAAGAAGAAAAGGTCCTCAAAGTTAAGGGCCGGGATTTAGTTTCCGGTTTACCTAAGGAGATTGCTCTCACTTCTTCAGAAATATATAAATGTTTGAGTGAACAGCTTTCTTCCATAGTAGAAGCAGCTCGGTCAGTGTTGGAAAAAACCCCTCCTGAATTAGCTGCTGATATTGGAGAAAGAGGTATTTGCTTAACCGGAGGAGGATCACTACTGCGAGGGATAGATGAAATGTTAGCTAAAGCCTTGAGCACCCCAGTATATGTGGCAGAAGACCCCATTTCCTGTGTGGCTCTGGGAGCAGGTAAGGTATTAGATTATTTAAAATTGTTAAGAGATGGATTCCTTTATACGAAAAGGGAGAAGTAGCCAGGGTTGATTGGTCAGTCTAAGAAACAATGCTGGTTTATTCTGATTTTAATCTGTTTTCTTCTGGGATTACCTTTACCGGGAGAAAGTGCCTCTATTTCTTATTTCCCCTTTTCTCACATTAAAAGAGGCATGGAGGCGGTAGGGAAAACTGTTTTCTATGGTACCGAAGTTGAAGATTTTCAATTAGAAGTAATGGATGTAGTAGAAGGGAAAAAAGTAGAAGAAAGCTATTTTGTGGTTAAAGTAACGGATAAGAAACTTAAGGAAATGGGTGGAATATCGGCGGGAATGAGTGGTTCTCCGGTTTTTATCCGGGGTAAGATAGCTGGAGCTCTTTCTTATAGCTGGGAGACCAAAGATAACTTGGTGGGTGTGGTGACACCTATAGAAGCTATGCTCTCTTTATGGGAGGAAGAAACTATTCAGGAGGAAGAAATTCTTTCTCCTTCTTCTCTTCTTACTCCTGAGTCTACTGTTTTTGTTTCGGGTTTGGGGAAGAGAGCCACTGAGAGGGTGGCTAACAAGTTGAGAGAACGATTCTCTTTAAAAGAAATTTTTAGCGTTCCTCAACTTTTGTGGGGTAGGAAAGAAAATTCCGAGGGTGATTCCTTGCAACCTGGAAGTGCTATCGGGATTCAATTAGTGAAAGGAGATGCTGAGGTAATGAGTATCGGGACTCTTACCTTACGTGATGGAGACCGGATATTAGCTTTAGGGCATCCCTTTTTGCATCGGGGGAAGGCCAATTATTTTCTTTCCTCGGTTTATGTGAACTTCAGTTTACAAGGAACGAACCTTCCTTTTAAGGTGGGAAAGGTGATAAAAGAGATGGGAGTGATTGACCAGGACCGGAGTGCTGGAGTAGCAGGCAGGATAGGAATAATGCCTGAGGTGAGCGAAGTTGTAATTAAGGTTAGAAATGAAGGTGGGGAGGAAAGAGAATATAGTTTTGAAGTAGTGAGAGATGAAGATATTTTGATAGATATGCTACCCGAGCTGGTTTTAGATGCTATAGACCGGAGTATAGACTCTCAAATACCTGGCAGTGCAAATGTAAAGTTCAACTTAGAAGGAGAAGATTTTTCTTGGCAGGAAGAGTTTTTCTGGATAAGCGATACAGATATTGCCAGTACTACCTCCAGCGGTTCAGGAGAGGTATTCAAAACTATTCTGGGTAATCCTTGTCGAGAGCTCAGTTTGGACAGGATAGAGATGGAAATAGACGTAACTTCCGGCATTCAGCGTGCCTGGCTTACCTCTTTGGATCTCTCTAAGGTTATTGAGCGGGATAAAGAAATAGAGGGGAAAATAAATTTATTTCTCTGGCGGGAAGGAGAAAGAGAGGTTAGCTTTTCTTTTCTGGTACCAGCAGATTTCTTGCCCGGTACAGCAGAAATCAGTGTTAGAGGTAAAAGCAACGGTAACCTGAAATTAGAAACCAGTAAAGAAGAGGTAATCTTTTCCCCTTCTCTTTATGATTACTTACAGAAGCAGCTGGATAGCCTTCATAGCGAAGGGTTAACAGTAGAAATATTCAGCAAAGCGGGTCCTTCCTCACAAAATAAGAGAGATTACTTCACCCAGTGGGTAAATCTTCCCTTAATTTTAGAAGGAAGTGTTTCTCAGGAAGTGTGGCTTAGATAAGTTGAAAAAGTGGGTTCTCCTGGGCTTGGTTTTTTTTTAACTTTCGGTCTTATCTGGTCTTATGGCCAGAGAAGGATAACTGGCTACTTTACTACCCGGATTATTTCTGAGTTAGAGAAAACAACAGGAAGCAAAATAAATATTGGAAGTTTTGATTTTCGTTTCCCTAACCGACTTCAGTTATGGGAAGTAAGGGTGAAAGGGAAGGATTTTTCTTTTTTCACTCCCCGAATTGTTTTGCAGTGGAACTGGCGTTCTTTATTTGATACTTCATCTTCTGAGGAAGCCTTTCGTTTATCAGTGGAAGAAGTAGAAGCATTTTCTTCTGAGAATTTTCTTCAAAAATTACCTTTTCTTTCTCTCCCTTTTCTTCCTCCAGGGGAGATAAAAATCAAAAAAATAAAATTTTCTCAGTTTTCCGGAAATGAGGTTCATTTGAAGAAAGATAGAGAAGGTAAATTATCTTTTGAAGCTCTTTTTCCCTCTGGAAAAGTAGAGGGTGTTTTTCAGGAAAGGGAGAGTTTATCTCTTAATTTTAGCCTGATACAGAATAACTTGCCTTTTCAGGGAGAAGTGTACTGGAATATGAAAGATGGCAAGGTAGAGGGGAAAATTTCTTCCCCCCGGACTTTAAGTTTCGAAACGGTTCTTTCTTTTACCGGGGAAGATGTAATTCTTTCTTTTCTGGAATTATGGGAGGGAGAAAAAACAAAACTCCTTTTTCGGGGAGAGGGAAAAATAAACAATCATCTTTTTCCCCTGGAGGGAAAGGGTGAAGTTTATCTGGGGGAAGAAAAACATTTTTTAGATGTAGAAATGAATAAAGATAGCTCATCTTCTCTCTGGAAAGGGAAATTTTCTATCCGGGGAGAGAGGGCAAATATAAAAGGTGAGGTTTCCTCCTCTCAAGAGGAAGTTTTAGCTTTTAATATTGAGCCGGGGCTTACTTTTTACGGGGTGACGGTAGAAGAGGAAATCCAGGCCCAGGCTTCGTGGAAAGAAGGGGAAGCTGTAATTACTATACCTGCTACTGCGGTGAAATTTGATATCTCTCCAGAGTTGAAAGGAGAGGGAGTTTTTCAAGGGATAATAAACGAAGAGGAGCAAGAATGGAAAGCTCATTTAACCTGGAAGGGTGGTTATCTCCAGTGGAATGATTTTTTGGTGAATGAACCCCGGGTAGATATAGAAGCAGGAAAAGATGGAGAAATAGTGTTGCAGGGTGAGGGGAGCTGGGGAGAGGGAAAAATAATATTATCTGGACGAGGTTTCAAGGACCGCTTTTCTCTCCAGGGTAATTTTCAGGGAATACCAATAGAGCAACTGATAGAGGGAACGGATTTTCCCCTGAAAGGTTGGATTTCTGGAGAATGGGAAAGAAGAGAAGATGGGTTAATTTTTCTCTCTCTGAAAGAGGGAGAAGCCTTCTGGGAAGATTGGCGGTTAGGAAGCATAGAAAAAGGAGAGGTCGACTTTTCTCCTGATGCTCTGCTTATTCACGACTTATGTCTTCGGCAAGGGAAGGGAGTAATCTCTGGAGATTTTGAAAAAAGGGAAGACAATTGGGAAGGGAAAATAGGGGTAAAAGATTATCCTGTTTCTTATTCTCTGGAAGATGAAAAAATAGAGTTAGCATTGGGAGGTGATATAAAAGTAAAGGGGAAAGACTTGCTTTTGTCCCTTTTTTCTTCTTCCTGGGAAATAGGGAAAATAAAGGGTGAGAAGCTCTCTTTGGTGGGAAAAGTAGAAAATGGGGAAATAGAGGTAGAAGATTTTTCCTGTGATTGGGGGGGAGGTTACCTTTCTTTAAAAGGTAAAGTTAATCCTTATCGGGAAGTTAATCTTCAGGGAGAAATTCGAAATCTGGAAATACCTTCTTATCAGGGTCTAGAAGGGCATCTGGAAAGGGTTTTTCTTTATCTCTCCGGTCCCTGGGAAAAAGTTGCTTTTCTTCTGGAAGGAGAGGGTAAGAATTTTTTCTGGCAAGGAGAACCCTGGGGAGATTATTTTCATCTTTTGCTTCGGGGTGATGTTCCTCTTCCTCAAAAAGGTGAGAGCCCACTTCTTGCTGACTATTTAAACCCTTATCTTCTTGAAGAGGGAACAATAGAGGTGAGGGGGATAAATTTGGAGCAACTAATGAGGAAAGTTTCCTCTTATCCTGTTTCGGGAATGACTGATATAGTGATTAACTTGGATACCCAAAATAACCTGTGGTTTTTCCACTCTGAGGATTTCTCTTTCGCAGTACAGGATTTTCATTTTCGGGGAAAAGTGGAAGGAAACTATGATGGAGAAGATTTAGTTATTAATAAGTTATCTTTCCAGGAATTGGAAGGGGGTTTAGAAATAGGGGGAAGTTTAAAATGGGGAGGAAAGACAAAAACTCTGGCTGGAGAAATAGAAGGGAAAGTAGGTCGCTCCTTTTCTATTCCTTATGGGGTGCTACAATTGAGGGGAGAAGCCAATATTTCTCTTTCTGGTGATGAGGAAAAACCTCTCTGGCAAGGAGAAGTGAAAGGAGAGGGTGAAATTTGGCAAGGAGGTAAGAAGTATGCTAGTTTTAGCGGGGTGCAAGGAATAATAAAGGGAGAAGAGGTTCAGCTCAAGAGTGGAAACTTACACATTGCCGGTCTTGATTGGGCAGTAAAGGGAGTTATTTCTCGAGAGGAGTCTGAAGTTCATCTTTCAGGAGGGGGAAAATTAGAAATACCAGGGGAGAATATAGGGCTCTCCAGAATTGAGAGCGATATTGTACTCCAATACTGTGATGAGAAAATAAGCCTCCAGGGAGAAGCAAAAATTTTCGATGGGTGGGGAGATTTTACCAAAGGAGAGGATACCGGGGATTACTCTTTTCTTCTTTCTCAGCTGGAAGATAAATTAGAAGAATTGCCACTTTCTCTGGAACTTACCCTTTCTACTGGTAATAAAGTGAGAGTAAAAACTCGCTTTTTAGATCTGGAAATGGAAGGGAAGCTCAAAATCCGGGAAGAGAATGGGAAAATAAACGGGGAAGGTAAGTTAGAAGTGGTAGAAGGAGTCTATAATTTAATGGGAAGAAAAATTCCCCTTAAAGGGTATATAACTTTTAGTCCCCTTTATGGGCTTAACCCTCAAATAAGTTTGCAAGGAGAGGAAGAGGTGGGAGGATATCATATCTTCCTGGAAGCTACAGGTCTCATGGATAGTTATAAGTTAACTTTAAAATCGGAACCCTTCCTTAAAGAGGAGGAAATTCTTTCTTTGCTCTTTTTGGGGGGAAAAGATGCCTATCTTTCTCTGAATAACCTTGACTGGCAATCTCTTCTCTGGAAAATAGGGCAATCTTTACTGGGAGGGAATTTTTTCTCTAGGAGTAGATTTTTTGATGGATTAGAGATAAAATTTTCCAGTTCAGATGATTCTGATTTTTATGGTTTAAGATGGGAGAAAAGTATTGGTGAAAATTGCTTTATAGGTTATACTCAAGATTTGAGTGGTGAGGGAAATTCTTCTTGGAATTTCAAGATAAACTTTGATAAGGAATGGTCTCTGAAAATGGAAGGAGATACTGAAGGAGAAATTAACTGGATGTTGGAATTTAACACTAAATTTTGACAATGTGGGAGGGTTGTGAATTGGTTCAGAAAAAAATTAAAAAATTACTAGGGGGGTTAGTATTTCTGGTAGTACTGGGAATGGGAGGAATGGTTTATGCTCAAACTGTTTCTCCACCAGTGGTGGCTATCCGGGTAGAAGGAAACGAGGCTATTAATGATCAATTGATTTTATCCGCTGTATCTACTTCTCTTCTGGAACCTTATAATCCCGAAAAAGTGCAGGCAGACGTTCAGGCTATTTATGATCTGGGATATTTCTCTAAAGTGTGGGTAGAAACCAAGCAGTATCCTGATGGCATAGAGCTAATTTTTAAAGTGCAAGAGTTTCCCCCAGTTAAGGAAATTCGCATTTCTGGTAACACAGCCTTGAGTTATGATGAAATCAGAAAAGTTATGATTTTATCTCTAGGCCAGATTATGAACTGGAAGATATTTCAACATGACTTAGAGCGTATAAAAGCTCTTTATAGTGATAATGGTTTTTTAATTACAGCAGTAGAAGAAATCAATTTCAGCGAAGAAGGGGTTATAAGCTTTACTATTAAAGAAGGGATGGTAGAAGCGGTGGAGTTTGAAGGTTTAGAAAAAACAAAAGAACACGTTTTACGTCGAGAATTGACCTTTGAGCTTCCCATGGTTTTTGACTTTGCTAAAATTCAGGAGAATTTGAGAACTATTTATAATCTGGGCCTTTTTGAGAATGTATCTATGAAATTGGAGCCGGGCAGTGACCGGGACCATGTAGTGGTGAAAGTTCAGGTGAAAGAAAAATTAACTGGTGAGGCAGGATTGGGAGTGGGATATAACAGTGAAAAAGGCTGGTTAGGCTATGTTCGTTATCAGGAGTCTAATTTAGGAGGCAATGCGCAGAGGGCAGAGTTAAGGTATGAATTCGGTGCCCGGACTCTTTACCGTCTCTTATTTGAAGAGCCCTGGCTTTTTGAAGAGCCCATTTATTTCAATCTGGCTATCTATGACCAGATAGAAGAGAAAAAAGAGTGGGTAAACCATGAAGTGGTTGGTAAATATGAGGAAGAAAGAATAGGAGGATATATTACTTTAGGAGGTAAAATAAAAGAAGATTGGGGATGGCGACTGCGCTATAAATCTGAAGATATAGACATTAATGTTTTAGAGGGTAATCCTCCCGATGGGGGAGGAAAAACCAATTCTTTAACTCCCATAGTGTTTTATGATACTCGAGATGTATTGGATAACCCTCATGGAGGTTGGTATGGAACGTTGCAGGCAGAATTAGCAGGGAGGTTCTTGGGTGGTGAACATAATTATAATAAGTATACTTTAGATTTGAGAAATTATATTGAGACGGGAGAAAATACAGTTTTAGCTTTGCGCTTTTTAGGGGGTATAGCTGATACAGAGTTACCCAGTTACGAGAAATTTTCCGTAGGAGGAGTTAATACTCTGCGAGGTTATGATTTGTTCGAGTTTGAAGGAGACAAGATGTTGGTTTTTAATCTGGAGTACCGCTGGGAAGTTTCGGAAGGGACTCAACTGGTCTTTTTTGGTGATACAGGGAATGCCTGGCCTCTTTCTCAGGGTATACGCTGGGATGATATTAAAATTGGTTATGGAGTAGGGGTGAGATTTGATACTCCTATTGGGCCAGTGCGGCTGGATTATGGGATTGGAGAATCTGGCGGACAAACCTACTTCAGTATCGGGCAGACTTTTTAAGAAAATTTAAAACATCATAGAAAGGAAGAAGAATAATGAGAAGAAGTAGTTTTTTGGTCGGGTTAACTTTGATGGCAGTAATGATTTTGATGATTGCTATTCCTAGTTGGGCAGCAGAACCTGCGGTAGGCTTAGTAGATCTCAATAAAGTTCTTGATGCTCATCCTAATACTCAGAAGATATTAGATGCTGAGAATAGACTCCGGGAAGAGATGCAGAAAAGGCAAACCGAATTGAATGAAAAAGGAAAAGGTAAAACAATGGAAGAGGTGCAGAAATTAGAAGAAGAAATGAACGCTGAATGGGCTCCGGTTAGAGACCAGCTCTTGAAGGAACGGCAGGATTTAGTGAACCAGAGATATGGTGATGTAATTGCAGCAATTAAAAAAGTAGCTGAATCTCAAAAACTTACCCTGGTCGTCCGGAGTGAATTGCGTATACCTGTTTCTCAGAGCGAACTGATGGAAATGCCCATTGTTCTCTATGGGGGATTAGACATCACTGATCAGGTGATAGAAGAAATCAAAAATATGACTGCTACTCCGGAGAAATAGATAATTTTGAAATTACAAGAAATTGCTAAGTTAGTGGGGGGAAGCTTAATAGGTGACCCCCACTGGGAAGTAAAAGGCATAAAAGAACCAGGAGAGGCAGAGGAGAATGATTTAATTCTTTTTTATCATGCTCCTTATTTAGAAAAAGTACTCTCTTCGGCTTCTAAAGCAGTGATAACCAAGCCGGGAATGGAAAGAGAATTAAAAGATAAGAATATTATCCTGGTGGATAATCCTCGTTACGCTTTTTCTAAGTTAGTTCCTTACTTTTTCCCTTCCTATTTTCCGGAGAGGGGAGTTCACCCTCAAGCTTTTGTCCACCCTCAAGCCTTCTTGGGTACAAATGTTTCAGTGGGTCCCTTTACAGTAATAGAAGAGGGGGTAACTGTAGGAGATAATAGTATTATTTTTTCTCAGGTTTACCTGGGAAAAAACACCCAGGTAGGCAGAGAGTGTGTTTTTTACCCTCAAGTAGTGGTAAGAGAAGATTGCTGGATTGGAGACCGGGTGATTCTTCATAGTGGAGTGGTAATAGGGGCGGATGGTTTTGGCTATGAGAAAGTAGGGAATAGTTATTATAAAATCCCTCAGGTGGGAAAAGTGGTAATTGAAGAAGATGTAGAAATAGGTGCTAATTCTACTGTGGATAGAGCTGCTCTGGGGGTAACCAGAATCGGCGCTGGTTCTAAAATTGACGATCTGGTTATGATTGCTCATAACGTGAAAATAGGTAAAAATGTGGTGATAGTGGCCCAGTCAGGGGTGGCAGGAAGCACAGAAGTAGGAGACGAGGTAGTAATGGGAGCCCAAAGTGGCATAATAGACCACCGTCGAGTGGGTAAAGGAGTGCAAATGGCTGCTCGAGCGGTGGTAACAACTAATATTCCTGATGGTGTCATTGTTTCTGGTTTTCCTGCCCAAGAACATAAGAAAGAGTTAAGAGAAAAGGCTCTAATTAGGAAACTTCCTGAACTCTGGGAAAAAGTAAGAAATTTAGAGAAGATGGTAAGTAAACAGGTTGAAAAATGAGTTCAGTGGTTTTGCAAAGAACTCTGGCTTCTTCTTGCACTGTGGAAGGGGTAGGCTTACATAGTGGAAAACCGGTAAGGGTGACTCTTTTCCCTGCTTCTGAAAATAGTGGTATTTTCTTTCGAGCCGGGGAAACAATTATTCCTGCTGCTATACAATATGTAGAAGTTACTCCTCGTTGCACGACACTTAAGAAGGGGAAAAAACAAATATCTACAGTGGAGCACTTTCTGGCTGCTTGCTGGGGTAGCGAGATAGATAATTTAGAGGCAGTAGTGGAAGGTGAGGAACTTCCGGGAGGAGACGGAAGTTCTATTTTCTGGTTTAATGTTTTTCGGAAAGTTGGCTTTCAAATTCAATCATCTCCTCGGAAGTATTTAATTGTGAAGGAAAATATTAAAGTAGGGGAAAATCGTCATTATCTTTTTGCTTTTCCTGATGAGGAGTTTCGAGTATGGTATTTTCTAGATGGGGGAGAGAATGGTCATTTTTCTCAAGCTCTAGAATTTTCTGAGAATGATGACTCTGATAAGCTTCTTTCTGCTCGTACTTTTGCTTTTTCCCGGGAGGTGGCAGAGATTTTGCAAAAAGGATGGGGAAAGGGGATAAGGGAAAAAGCTTTTATTCTGAATGAAGAAGGGGAAAGCTCTATTCCTCTGCGCTTTCCCGGGGAAGCGGCGGGACATAAGATTTTAGATTTAATGGGAGATTTAATGCTCACAGGAAAGAGAGTTAAGGGATGTTTCATAGGTATTCGCTCTGGTCATGCTTTAAATCGAGAAATGGTAAAAAGAATAACGGAGGCAAGTAGTGAAGAAAATTGATCCTACGGCTAAGATTGAGAAAGAAGTTGAGATAGGAGAAGAGGTAGAAATTGGTCCTTATTCTATTTTACAAGGGGAAATAAAAGTTGGTGCTCACACTAAAATTGGTGCTTTTACCGTTATGGAGGGTAAGGTAAAGGTTGGTCCTTATTGCAATATTGGTCATCATGTAGTGATTGGTACTCCTCCGCAAGACCTATCTTACCGAGGAGAAGAAACTCAGGTGGTAATTGGGGACAGGACCACTCTGCGAGAATTTGTTACTGTTCATAGAGCTACTGGAGAGGGGAAAATAACTTCTATTGGTGATGATTGTTTAATAATGGCTTACTGTCACATTGCTCATAATTGCCGTTTAGGAAATGGAATTACTATGGCTAATAGTTCTGCCTTGGCTGGTTATGTGGAAGTCGAAGATTTAGCCACCTTGAGTGGCTGGGTAGGAGTTCATCAGTTTGTTCGTTTAGGTAAGTTAGTTATGATAGGAGGTCTTTCCAAAGTAGTTATGGATATTCCTCCTTATACTTTAGCTGATGGTCACCCGGCTCGTATTTTCGGTTTGAACGTGGTGGGGATGAAAAGAAGGGGAATAGAAAAAGATAAAAGAGAGGAAATTCACCAGATTTATCGCTTGATTTATCATAATAATTTACCTCGCTCTCAAGCTCTTCAGGAATTAAAAAGGAGTAGTTTTGACCCTCAATTGGTAGAGGAAATCGTTGGTTTTTGGGAAAAGAGTAAAAGAGGGGTTGCTCGGTGGGTAAAAGGGAGGAAAGATAGTGATGAAGAGGATACTTCTCCTAGCTGGTGAGGGTGATATTCCTCTTTTGATTTATGAAAAAGCCAAAAAAGAAGGAGAAGAAGTTTTAGTTTTAAGTTCTCTTTCTTTTTCTCTTCCTGAAGAGTTGAAACCCGATCTGTGGATAGATGGTATATCTTTAACTCAGATATTGAAAGTTATTCGGGAGGAAAAAATAACCCATCTATGTTTGGCAGGTAAAATTCCTAAAAATTTGATTTTTGAAGAAGATAGGTTTCAAGAAGAATTTAAAAAGTTGTTTTCCGCTCCTAAATTACGGGATGGAGTTCTCTTACAAGCTGCTTTAGAAAAATTGAAAGAAGAAGTAGATATAATTTCTCCTCTTTTCTTTATGAAAGAGTATCTCACTCCCTCAGGTAAGATTGCAGGCAGAGACCCATCACAAGAGGAATGGGAAGATATTTCCTATGGAGCTCGAATTGCCCGTTTTTTGGCTGATGAAGAAATTGGGCAGACTGTGGTAGTAAAACGGGGGGCAGTGTTGGCTTTAGAGGGAGCAGAAGGTACGGATGAGACTATTAAACGGGGAGTTTCGCTGGGGAAAGAAGTGGTAGTAGTTAAAATGGCTCGCAGCCAGCAAAGTTTTCTGATTGATATCCCGGCGATAGGGGAGAAGACTGTGCAGTGTCTTAAAAATGGAGGAATAATTGCTCTGGAGGCAGGGAAAACTTTCCTTCTGGACCGGGAAAAAATAGGAGAAGAAGCCGAAAAATGGGGAGTGGGAGTAATAGGAATTAATTGAATGAGTAAACTTTTTATTTCTATTGGTGATGCCTCTGGTGATTACTATGGAGGGGAAATAATTTACCTTCTCCGGCAGAGAAACAAAGAAATAGAATTTTTAGCTCTGGGAGGAGAAAGAAGCCAGAAGGCTGGTGCTCGACTTCTTTACCCCACAGTTTCCCTTTCCACTGTGGGTTTGTGGGAGGCATTATTTACTCTCCGGGAATGGAAAAAAGTTTGGACTTTGTCTCAAGAGGTGATAGAGAAGGAACATCCTGATGTAGTTTTGCTTCTTGATAATCCTGGGTTTAATCTTCGTCTGGCTTCTTTATGTCAGGAGCATAAAATTCCTGTGATTTATTTTGTTCCTCCTCAAGTATGGGCTTGGGGAAGAAAGAGAGCCTCCTTTCTTTCTCAGCATGCCGATTGGATATTGACTATTTTCCCCTGGGAAGTAGATTATTTCCAGGGAGGAAAAGCGAAAGTAAAGTGGGTGGGGCATCCTGCCACTCACCTTATCCCTCCTGCCCGGTTTTCTCCTCTGGAGGAGAAAAAGAAGATAGCCCTTTTACCTGGTAGCCGAAAAAGAGAAATTGTTAATTATTTAGCAGTGATTAAAGAATTTATTCCCCTTCTCCTAGGTAAAGGAATAGTGGAATTTACTGCAATTGCTGCCTCAAAAGAAGCGCAAGAAATTTTAGTAAAAGAAATGGCTGGTTTTCCAGTGACTATAAAAAACAGGAGAGAGTTGCTCTCTGTTTTATCGGGTAGTTCTTTAGCTATATCTTCTTCTGGGACTGTAACTTTAGAAGTAGCTCTGGCTGGAATTCCCCAGATTATAGTTTACCGGGTGGCTCTCTTAACTTTTCTTGTAGCTCGGTTGGTAATGGGAAAAACCCTTATAGGTTTACCCAATATTGTGATGGGAAAAGAAATATCTCCAGAATTAATAGGGAAAGACTTTTCTACCTCCCGTCTTCTAAAGGAAGTAGAAAAAATATTAAATAATCCTCAAGCTCGGGAAAAGGCACTGGAGAACTCCTTAAAGATTAGAGAAAAGTTAAATCGAGGAAACCCTTTTGAAGAAGTGGTCCAGGTGGTGAAAGAATATCTCTGACCGTCCTTTGTTACTTATAACCGTGAATAGTCCGGGGGAGGTGTATTATTGGTTGTATCCCCTTTTATGTGACCTTTCTCGGCAGCCTTCTCCTCCTCGAGTATGGGTTTATGTTCCTCCCTGCCAATTTAGTACTGGTCGAGAAGAAGAAGTAGTCAAAAATTACCCCTTGGTGGATAAAGTATTTTCTCCTCGAGAGACAGTATCTTTTTGTTTGAGAAAAGGAAAATTTTCTTCTCCTGGTTTGATCCTTTATTTAGGAGGAGATTTGTTTTATGCTGTTTTACTGAAACGAAGAACAGGTTTTCCCCTCTGGGTATATTGTGGCTATTCTAAGTGGTTGAATAAGATAGACTTATACTTAGCTCGATTTTGGGGAGATTTTGAGAAACTTGATTTTGATAGAAAAATATTTTTGGGGGATTTACTTTTTTCCTCTATATCTACTCTCCCTTCTTCTGTTTTCCCTCCTGGTTCTCCTCGTTTCCTTTTTTTGCCTGGTAGTAAAAAAGTTTTTTATCCCTATTTGTTGCCTTTTTTCTTTCAAGTGGGGAAAGAACTTAAGAGAGTTTATCCCGAAGTCTCTTTGGCTCTAAGTTTTCCTGACCACTATAATTTTAATGATATACCAGAATTAAAAACCATACCTCCTTTCTTTAGTCCCTTTTTTGGTAAAACCTCCTCTCTTATGGCCGAGGCTGACTTAATAGTTACCATACCCGGTTCTAATAACTTAGAAATTGCTTACCGGGGGAAAAGAGGTATAGTTATTCTTCCTTTTTGGGGATTAGAAAAAATACCCTTAGAAGGTCCGATGTTGCTCTTAGAAAAAATACCTTTTTGGGGTAAAATAATAAAGAGGAATGTGGTAAAAAAAATGGCTGGGACGAGAAAGTGGATTTCTCTCCCTAATGAGCTTTTGGATAAAGAAGTGGTGAAAGAGCTGAGGGGAAATCTATCTGTATCGGAAGTACTGGAGGCAATTCAGGAGATGTTGAATAAAGAGCCAGAAATTTACTTCCCTGAAGAGCGCTTTCCCCGCAATGCGTCTCCGCGTCTAGCGGAGATGATTGGAGAATGGTGGGATGGAAAAGCAAAATAGTGCTTTTAACCGTATTTGGAGGTATCTTCGCCCTTATAAGAATTACGTTATAGGTGCTTTTTTGATGGCTCTTTTTGGAGCCGGATTTAATTTAGCCATTCCCTGGTTAGTCAAGGGGACCATCGATAATGCTCTGGTAGGCAAAGATAATCGTCTTCTCCTCCTTATTTCCCTTGGAGTGGTGGTTCTCTTTTTCTTTAAAGGATTATTTTCCTATCTTCAGAATTTATGGATTTCTTATTCTGGTTTTCGAGCTATAACTTGCCTGCGTTCTGAACTCTATCAGCATCTTTATTTTCTTCCTGCATCTTTTTTCCGGGACAATCCCGCAGGAGAAGTGGTTAGTCGCTTGACTAATGATGTGGCAATGTTGCAGAATCTCTTTTCTAACGCTTTCGTCAACCTATTTATGGACTTCTTTATTTTTTCCGGCTCCATAATTTTGTTATTCTTTATTCACTGGAAGCTGGCTCTATTTTCAGTGGCGGTTCTACCACTGGTGGGGTTCAGTGTAGATTACTTGGGTAAGAGAATCAAAGGAGTTTCTCATCTCCTGCAAAAAAGAGTGGCGGCATTGACTTCTTTAATAGAAAGAGCAGTAGCAGGTATGAAGGTTTTTCAATCCTATATGACAGGTAATTATGAAACTGAAAAATTTGAGATGGAAAACGAGGCAAATTTTGCTCTGGCTATGAAACAAGCCCAGGCTAAAGCACTGCTTACTCCTCTTGTGGAATTAGTTTCTGCCTGTGGTGTTATTGCTGTTTTATTATATGGTGGAAGAGAAGTTATTCAGGGTCATCTCACTGCTGGTGGGCTGATCGCTTTTTTGGGGTATCTGGTTACTGCTGCGTCTCCTCTTTCTCGTTTTTCCAGCAGTTTTCAAATTTTTCAACAGAGTTTAGCTTCTGCTGAGCGGCTTTTTGATTTTTTAGACCTACCTCTATGGGGCAGGGAGGAAGAAGGAGAAAAAGAAATAACCTCTTTGCAGGAAGGAATAAGGTTTAAAAATGTTTCTTTTTCTTACCAGGAAGAAAAAGTATTGAAGAACTTTAATCTGGAAATCAAAAAGGGAGAAAAAGTGGGAATAGTAGGGCATAGCGGGGCAGGGAAGACTACCTTAATTAACTTGCTTCTCCGGTTTTATGACCCGGAGGAAGGGAGTATAGAAATAGACGGTATTGACATTCGAGAGTTAACCTTTTCTTCGTTAAGAAATTTGATGGGGGTAGTGTTACAGGATACCCTGGTTTTAGGGGGCACGATAAAGGAAAACATTCTCTATGGAAACTTAGATGCTACTCTGGAAGAGGTGCGTCTTGCTTCTGTGAGGGCTCATGCTCATGAATTTATTGTTCATCTGGAAAAAGGTTATGACACTGAAGTGGGAGAAGGGGGAGCTCGTTTCTCAGGAGGGCAAAAACAGAGAATTGCCATTGCCCGGGCTTTACTAAAAGACCCCCCTATTTTGATTTTTGATGAAGCAACTTCTAACTTAGATCCGGAATCGGAAAGATATATTCTGGATACCATCGCTAATGTTGGGAAGGATAAAATAGTGATAGTAGTAGCCCATTCTCTAAGTATGGTGAAAGATTTAGACCGGATTATCCTCGTTGAAGACGGAGAGGTTAAAGGTGATGGAACGCATGAAGAGCTTCTTCAGTCTAGCTTCTATTATCGGCGTCTTTTTGGCATAGAGAATTTTGATAAAGTTCTCTGATTTTTTGAAGGGAGGGGCGGTACTCAGGACTCTGGTAGTCGGGATAGGTATAAGGAAAAGGCCGAAAATCTCCCTTTTCCCATTTAATAGTAGCTTCAGCATATATGCCTTGCCGGAGATAAACACGGTGAGAGAAATTTTTAGTACTGGCTAGCACGATTTTCCCTCCGTCGAAGTAACCGGGGTCTAAATTGATTCTCCGTTCTTTTTCTCCTTCTTTAGTAGCTTTTTCTATTTCGTTAGTGATGACTTTTATATCAGCTAACTCTTCAGGGTCGATTAAGGATTTAAAAACTATAAATACTCTTTTCAAGTTTTCTCCAATGTTCCGATAATAACTGGTATAATTGAAAGGAATTTCCTCGCTAATCCACTCAATTTCTCCCCAGTATTTTTCTATCTGGGGCAAAATATTTTCTAATATATTTCTTTCTTCATAAAGAACAGCAATAAATAGTTTTACGGGCTGAGGGTTTTTGATTTCTCCCATTTTCTTTTACCTTCTTATATTTTATCATAAGAGAACAGATGTGATGAGCTGTACATAAAAGATATAGTTCGAACCAGGAAAAAAATTTTGACCTTACTTGACAAAAGCTTTAATTGGTGGTTTAATTTGATGGTCGAAGAAGGTAAAATTTTAACCTTGTGGAAGAAAGGGGGGCAGCAATCTTGACGGAAGAAAAAGAAATGCTTAAAGAGCCCGAAGAGATTAATAAAAATAGAGAGATGGAAGAAAGTGGTCTCTCTGAAATAGAAGAATTGCATTCTCTAATAGAAGAGCAAAAGAAAATAATAGAAGAAAAAGAAAAGATAATTAAAGATTATATTAATGATTTGAAAAGGTTGAAGGCTGATTTTGATAATTTTCGCAAAAGAGAGACTCTCTTTCGACAGGATTTTGTAAAAAAAGCTAATCGAGGCCTTATATTTGAGCTTTTGCCCATCCTGGATGATATGGAGAGAGCTATACGGGAGGCAAAAGCTAGAGAGGTAGATGAAGCTATAGTTCAGGGAATAGAATTAATTTATTGTAAGTTTTTAAATATTTTGGAAAAAGAGGGCGTTAAGCCCATCGAAACCGAAGGGCAAAAGTTTGACCCTAAATATCATGAAGCAATTGCTACGGTATCTCTTCCTGATTATGATGATTATGAAATAGCAGAGGAGATACGCCGTGGTTATCTTTATCAGGACGAAGTTTTACGTCCTGCTCAAGTAAGAGTAAACAGAATTTCTAAAGATTTTATGGCCTGAGGAGGATGATAGAAAATGGCTAAAGTAATTGGTATAGATTTGGGTACTACTAACTCGGTAATGGCATACTTAGAAGGAGGACAACCAGTAATTATTCCTAATAAAGAAGGGTCTCGTCTTACTCCTTCGGTGGTAGCTTTTACCAAAAATGGAGAAATACTGATAGGGCAGTTAGCTAAAAGACAGGCTATAACTAACCCTAAAAATACTATATATTCCATTAAGCGGTTGATGGGACGCCGCTATGATGATCCAGAGGTAGAAAAGGCGCGTAAAGTTCTACCTTATGAAATTGTTCCTGGCGAACATGGTGAAGTGTGTGTAAAAGTGGGGGACCGAGTTTATACTTCTCCAGAGATTTCTGCTATGATTTTGCGGAAGATGAAAGAAGATGCAGAAGAATATTTAGGAGAAAAAATCACTGAAGCAGTGATAACTGTACCTGCCTACTTCAATGATAGTCAGAGACAGGCCACCAAAGATGCAGGAAAAATCGCCGGTCTGGATGTAAAAAGGATTATTAACGAACCTACTGCTGCTGCTCTGGCTTATGGTTTAGGTAAGGGCAAGGAAGAAGTAATTGCTGTTTATGACTTAGGTGGAGGAACTTTTGATATCTCTATTCTGGAAATCGGAGAAGGAGTGTTTGAAGTAAAGTCTACCTCTGGAGACACTTTCTTAGGCGGAGATGACTTCGATCGAAGAGTAATGGACTACATTATCGATGAGTTTAGAAAGGATCAGGGTATTGATTTGCGAGGAGACCAGATGGCTCTTCAGAGATTAAAAGAAGCAGCAGAAAAAGCTAAATGTGAGCTTTCCACTGCTTTGCAGACGGAAATAAACTTACCCTTCATCACTGCTGATGCCAGTGGTCCTAAGCACCTGGTAATGACTCTAACTCGCGCTAAATTAGAACAATTGACTATGGACCTGATTGAGAAAACTATAGGACCCTGCGAGCGAGCCTTAAAAGATGCTGGGTTAAAGCCTGAGGATATTGATGCTGTGGTTTTAGTGGGTGGTATGACTCGTATGCCTAAGGTGCAAGAAGTGGTGGAGAGGATATTCAAAAAAGAACCTCGGAGAGGAGTTAACCCTGATGAAGTAGTAGCAGTAGGAGCAGCAATACAAGCTGGAGTGCTGAAAGGCGAAGTCAAAGACGTGCTTCTCTTAGATGTCACTCCTCTTTCTTTAGGTATTGAGACTTTAGGAGGAGTTTTCACCAAAATAATTGAACGTAATACTACCATTCCTGTTTCTAAAAGCCAGATTTTTACCACTGCTGCAGATAACCAGACCACAGTAGAAGTTCATGTCTTACAGGGAGAACGACCCATGGCTCGGGACAACGTTTCTCTGGGCCGGTTCCAGTTAACTGGTATTCCTCCTGCTCCACGAGGTGTACCTCAGATTGAAGTAAAATTTGATATTGATGCTGATGGTATTTTGCATGTTTCAGCTAAGGATCTAGCTACCAATAAAGAGCAGACCATTACCATTAAAGCTTCGAGTGGTCTTTCCAAAGAGGATATTGACCGGATGATTAGGGAAGCGGAACTTCATGCTGAAGAAGACCGCCGCAGACAAGAAGAAGTTGAAGTTCGCAATCAGGCTGACAACCTGGTTTATACTGTGGAGAAAAATCTGAGAGAATCAGGAGATAAGTTATCTTCTGGAGTAAGATCTCAGGTAGAGAGTGCTCTCAACGCTTTGAAGGAAGCTATGAATAAAGATGATATAGCTGATATCAGAAGAAAGATGGATGATTTGCAGAATGCTTCCCACGCTATGGCACAGGAGCTCTATCAAAAAGCTGCTCAATCTGAAACTTCTACTTCTGACCAAACTGGTAGTTCAGGTGGAGCTACTCAGGATGAAAATGTAGTTGATGCCGATTACCGGGTAGTAGACGATGACACTAAATAATGAAGGGGGTATGTCCCCCTTCATTATTTAGTGGAAAATTGTGCTTAATTGTAGAAGAGGAAATTTTTAAAGGTTAGCTTTCCGTAAAAGAACATATTTTTTATTGTGCACTGCTAAAAGATGATTGGTCTTTGGAAGGACCGATTAAACCGCTTCGATAAGCATTTAGAAAATTTCTACAGTATTTATCTTTGCCTGCTATAGCCTCCGCGGCTAGGAGTGCCGTTCTCGTTTCTTTGTTACAGGGATCCATAATTGCAGAATCCATTCCAGCAAAAATGGCAACTGTGAGAAAGGCATGATTAATTATTTTTCTCAAGGGCATTCCGAAAGAAATGTTACTGAGACCTGAAGTGGTTTTGATATCTGGATATAATTGTTTGATGGCCTTAAGTGTTTCAATAAACTTTCGTACCGATTGGTTGTCAGTAGCGAGCGCTACTACCAGAGGGTCTATATAGATTTGCTCAGGTTTAATGTCATATTTCTGGGCTTTTTCCACCAGCGATTTGGCGATATCTATTCTGGTTTGCACATCAGCAGGGATTCCTCTACTATCGCAAGTTAAAGCTATAACCTGCCACTGACTTTCCTGGATAAGAGGATAAATTATTTCACATTTGCTCCCCTCTCCTGATACAGAGTTAATTATTCCCGGCTGGTGTGCGTAGTTAAACACTTGTTCAATTATGGCAGGGTTGGGACTGTCAATACATAAAGGCTTATCTATTGTATCCTGAACTATATCCATCAGCCATTTCAAAATTTCAAATTCAACATCAGATGTAGTTCCTGCACACACATCAATATAATCAGCTCCTGCCTCTACCTGTCTCCTTGCTAAATCTCTTATAAAATTTTCATTTCTCTCTTCTATAGCCTTCTGAACATCAGGAATAGTACCGTTAATTTTTTCTCCAATAATGACCATTTTTTCTCTCCTTTTATCTGAATGATATTACGAGTATTAATAATTATATATTGTTTTACATAAATTATTAATACGGATGTTTAGGCTGGTTTTTAAGCCTTTTTCTCTTTGAAAGCGGATAGTCCTTTTATCATGATTTGCGAGTCCCGAGTGAGGATTGACAAATTTCTAGGGGTAGAATAAGCTTTATAAAGATAAGTGTTTTTTTATGATTTGCGTAACTAAGGAGGTGAAAAACCAAATTAAAGAACTCAAAATTCTTTTTAAATCATTAGCCATACATTAACTGGAAAGGAGAAGGTAAAGTGCAAGAAGAGCTTTTCAACAAAATAGTAAATATGGATGAGGAAGGGTCTATTAAATTAGCTAAAGAGTATTTAGATAAGGGTGGCAAACCTCAAGAGTTACTGGAAGTTTGCAGGAGGGCAATGGACGCAATAGGAGAGAAGTTTGAAAGGGGAGAATATTTTCTTTCCGAACTTTTACTGGGAGGAGAAATATTTAAAAGCATCATGGAGTTTGTTCTGCCTTTGATTGAAGAAAGTGAAACTACGAGATTAGGTACTATTATCCTCGGTACTGTAAAGGATGACATCCACAACATAGGTAAAGACATATTTAAAGCTTTTGCTCAAGCAGCAGGGTTTGAAGTAATAGATCTGGGAGTTGACGTACCGGAAGAAAAATTTGTAGAAGCAGTGAAAGAGCACAAACCTGAGATAGTGGGCATGTCCTGCTTAATAACTGCCGGTATAAGTTCAATGAAAAGGACAAGAGAGGCATTAAGAGCAAGTGGTTTAGAGAACGTGAAAATAATAATAGGCGGAGGAAGAGTAGACGAGAGTGTGAAGCAATTTGTGGGTGCAGATGCCTGGTCTGATGATGCAGCAAGAGGGGTGAGGATTTGTAAGGAATTAATAGGAGTGGAGGGGTGATAAGAGATGGCAAAAAGTCCAGAGGAACTTGCAAAAGAGCGGCTTGCTCGTATAGAAGCGGCTATTAATTTAAAAGAGCCAGATAAAGTACCCTTATGGGGGGTGGGGGGAGATATAGTAGCTGCTTATGCAGGGATGACTCAGCATGAGTTTTGTTATGATTATGATAAAGCAGTAAAAGCCATTGAAAAATTTATGAGGGATTTTCCTTTTGACACTTCTATGGCCGGGCTGATGGGCTTAGAAGGACGAATATTTTGTGTAGCTTTTTCGGAATTCCCCGATATTTCTCCGGCTCTCTCGCTTATTACCGGACCAATGCATGACGTACTAGGTGATAAATACTACAGATATCCGGGTAGAGAGATTGATGAAAATGCCACTCCTCAGTTTATTGGTGGCACTTTCATGGAGCCAGGTGAATATGATAGGTTAATTGAAGACCCAGTAGGGTTTGTTGCTGAGACTATACTTCCCCGAGCATGTACAAATTTAGATACTCCCCGGAAAGCTATGGCTACCTGGGTGAGGTTGGGGATGGAATGTAGCAAGTTTTTTTCTGCAGCTGCTGAAATTGGCAGAGTGTCGGCAGAGCTGGGATATCCACCTTTTCCAATGGGATGGGGATATTCCCCTCTGGACATCATTGGAGATTTCTTGAGAGGAGTCGGTACTGTAGTATTAGATATTTATAGATATCCGGATAAAGTTAAAAAAGCTACTGAGGCACTAACTGAGCCGATTGCAAATTATGCGCTATATCATAAGTATATGGGAGCCAAATATGCAATGATTCCGCTCCACCTTAATGAATATCTATCGCCTAAATTGTATAACGAGTTTTACTGGCCTTACTTAAAAGCGGTTATTCTCAAGCTTTATGAGGAAGGTATCAAGTCAATGGTGTTTTTTGAAGGCCATCACGATGCCCATTTGGATACCATACTCGAACTACCTGAAGGATGGGGTATAGCATATTTTGAAAAGACCGATGTAGTTAAGGCAAAAAAGGTTTTGCAAGGTCATACTTGCGTTATGGGGGGTATTCCTATGGGTTTACTGGTGGGCGGTACACCAATGAAGATAGAAGAGTACATCAAAAACTTATTAGAAGAGGTAAAACCAGGGGGAGGATTTATACTCGCCCCGGGAGTGGGGACAGCTCCTAGTGAAACACCAATTGAAAACATACATGCTCTTATTGAAGCAGTAGAAAAGTACGGGTATTACTAGAGAATTAAGGTAAGGGCATCGATGTAGTATAAAATTTATACTTCTCCGAACAGGTATAAACTTAGATACTATCTGGGAAGCTATAACTACCCAGGTGGAAATAGAGGGGAAGCAAGGAAAGTGCAGCCTGTAGCGGTAGAATGGCCAATGTCTTCTTAATATTCGTAAGAGACATTCAGAAGAAATTAAGAAGATGACAGCTTTGAAGTTGAATTAGCTTGCGAGTTTTATTGACCTTGCTTAGAGAAGCAATTATTTCCAAACCTTATGAAGAGAGCATTAAACCAGATGAAGCCTCTGAAGACATTGATATCTACCTATAATCTACTTGAGGAGGTGAAGTACGAAGGAGGTTATATTTTAATCCCGAAGTATTGCGTCACAAGAGACACCAGTTAAAAATATAACTTTCCTCTCCATGAGTAGCGGAAAAGAAGAGTTAACATAGGTCTTGTGTCGAACGCTCATAAGAAGGGGAATGTAATTTTTGATTGATTATCACTTTTAAGTAATTGTGCATTTTAAAAGGAGAAGAAAAGGGTGGAAAGTAAAAAGACCGTTGCAATTGCTATTATGTCGGTATTCTTTATAGCGATGGGTGTAGGCACAATCACTCCTGCGATTCAGGATATAGCTGAAGCCTTTCCGCATCTCAGCTTTAGTACCATTTTGCTTGTGTTTACACTGCCCTCTCTGTTTATAATTCCATCTTCGATTTTAGCAGGAGTAGCAGCAGGAAGCAAGATAAAATATCGAACTCTCTTAATATGGGGTACATTACTTTTTTCACTCGCCGGTGTAGCACCTATTTTCATGAGCAATTTTACTACTATTTTAGTAGCCAGAGCTTTATTTGGAATTGGTCTTGGAATAATTGCGGCTTTGGGAAATGCCCTCGTCCTGGCTTTCTATGAAGGGCAAGAAAGAGCAAATATGCTGGGACTGGGAGGAGTGATGATGAATATAGGTGGCATTGTGCTGCAACTACTGGGAGGATTTTTTTCTTCTATCAGATGGAATTTAGCGTTTTTGCCCCATCTTATTGGGTTGATCACACTCATAATGGTTACTTTTATGCTCCCCGAACCAGAGAAAAGAGAAGAGATAATTGCAAAAAAGGTAACTCTACCCTGGAGTGTATATTTAATAGCCATAATATTCGGGGTAATTACCATGCTCAACTATCCAACTGGCGCAAACATGTCCACTATAATAATTACTGGTAATTTAGGAGATGCTGCTTCAGCGGGGATTGTTCTTTCACTATTTACAGTGGGAGGGATGGTGGCAGGAGCTGTATTTGGAAAACTGTATCAAAAAATTGCTCTTTTCTCCATCCCGGTTGGATTTGCAGTAATGGCAGCAGGAGCAGGACTTGTATATTATGCCAATAGTCTATCTATATTAGCACTGGGTATGGCTTTTATAGGGATGGGTTTTGGCTGGCTAATGCCTGCTTTTATGATGATGGTAGGTATAGTCACTTCTCCGGAAGCGTATGCTACTGCCTCAGGGATACTGATGGCGTTTATGAATTTAGGAGGATTTTTGTCTACTTACTATATTGCTATGCTCTTGAGGGTAAACAGTGCGATACGCTTTCCCATCTTTGTAGAAATGGTTGCTCTTTTCATTGGTACTCTAATATATCTAATTTTGAGTGGAAGCATTCATCGTTCTCTTCTTCGGGACGAGCCTACAGCTTAAGTATTGCTTATCAATTCTCCTCTCTGTAGTGTTACAGGAATTTGTATACTTGTGATGCTACAGAGAGAAAGGTTTTTCATTATTCCAGTGTTTCTTGGGGAGAATCTTTTTGTCTCAATTTCAGGAGCTGAGATAATACTTTTCTCTCTCCTCAGGTAATTTTTTGTGTTGTTTCCCTGCTATTCGTTGCGATATAGAATATTAAAGGCATAGCATTTTGTCTTTCTTAGATTTGTGTTACTATTTAACTGGTAAATTTTATTAAAGAAGTAAATAATCTGCTTCAGGCGGTGCGCTCATAAATGAATAGATATAAAGTAACCATACTTCCAGATGATGTTCTTCTCCTAGTAACAGAGGGCACTTTTTTGAAAGAAGTTTTTATAAGAAGTGGAATAGATTTTGAATTTCCTTGTGGGGGGATGGGGTTATGTAAACGATGTAAAGTAAAAATCATTAAAGGGGATGGCAAAAAAGAAGATGCTTTTGCCTGTCAATTGAAGGTAGAAAGCGATCTGATGGTTGAAATATCAAGTAGAGAAGAGAGGCATACAATATTAACAGAGGGTGTAGAGCGACGGGTGGTAGTAGACCCTTTAGTAAGGAAAGTTTATCTGGAACTGCCTCTCCCTTCTTTAAAAGATAATCGCGATGACTGGGCTAGATTGGTAGGAAAAGAAGGAATAAAGCCGGATCTTCCTGTAATACAGGATTTGCCGGAAAAGCTAAGGAAGAGCAATTTTAAGGTAACTGCGGTAGTGGGAGACCATAAGATTATCAGTGTGGAGGGTGGAGATACAAGTAACAAACTATTAGGTATGGCTTTTGATATAGGGACTACAACCGTTGTAGGCTACCTTATAAATTTGAAAACCGGAGAGGAAATAACCAAAGTTTCATCACTGAACTCTCAAACAAAGTTCGGTGCAGATGTGATTTCACGTATTACCTTTGCTTCTGATACCCCTTTGGGGTTAGATAAATTGCATAGAGAAATTATAAATAAATTGAACAACTTGATAGGAGAAGCGGTAAACACAACTGGCTATGAAGCTGAAAATATATACACTATTGTGGTGGTGGGAAATACCACCATGCACCATCTTTTTCTTAAGATACAGCCTGGATATTTAGCTCGTTCTCCATATGTACCGGCTGTGACAGAACCAATGGTTGTGGATGCAAGTGATATCAATCTCAGAATAAATTTAGCAGGGAAAGTCTTTACCTTTCCCAATGTAGCTGGCTTTGTAGGAGGAGATCTGGTAGCAGATGCTCTGGCTTCAGAGATGGATAAAGCTAAAAAACTAAAACTTTTAGTAGATATAGGAACCAATGGAGAAATAATGCTCGGTAAAGAGGGGAAATACCTGGCTTGTTCGGCAGCTGCGGGTCCTGCCTTTGAAGGGGCACAAATATCATGCGGAATGAGGGGAGCTTCAGGCGCAATTGCTTATGTATCCATGGATGAAGGAGATTGTAAATATACAGTAATTGGAGAAACGTTGCCTAGAGGGATAACAGGCTCTGGGCTTGTGGACATAATAGCTGAGCTTCTAAAAATAGGAATGGTGAATAAAAAAGGCTCAATGCTTGAGTCTGATAACATAAAAAGCGAGCTGGGCAAAGAATATAAGGACAGGATTATCAGTATTGACGGTATTTTAGCATTTGTAGTGGCTGAAAATACAGCTACAGGACAACCGGTATACATAAATCAGAAAGATATTAGAGAATTTCAGCTGGCAAAAGGTGCAATTGCAGCGGGGATTGAAATACTCTTAAAAACTTATGGGGCTAAAGTTGAGGATATAGATGAAGTATTTCTTGCTGGTGCTTTTGGAAACTACCTGAGACCTGAAAGCGCCTGCAGAGTAGGATTGATTCCTCAAGAGCTTGAGGGAAGAATAAAAGGAATTGGAAACGCAGCAGGTATCGGTGCAAAGCTGGCTATGCTTTCTAAAGAAGAGTATGAACGAGCGATAGTACTCTCTCGAAAAACACATTATATCGAGCTCAGCTCCCACCCTGAATTTGAGCGTACATTTTTAAATAAGCTGGATTTCTAACAATTAAAAGTAGAAGAGTTTACTTCCAGGGATCGTCAAAATACTGAATGAAGAGTTATATGTTGAAATAAAATTTATCTCGAGAGAGGTACTCTCATGTGTTCAGCTATGCTTTAAGAGAGTGAAAAGATGAAAAATATTGTTATTGCCTGTCAAACGATAAAAGATGAGTTGACTCTGGCTATCAAGGAAACACAGTGCGAATATCCGGTTATCTGGATAGATTCAAGCTATCATTTATATCCGGGCAAATTGAGATTAAAACTTCAGGAAGAAATAAACAATTTGAAAGACTTTGATAATATATTGCTGGCGTATGGTTTTTGCGGTAATGCGATAGCGGGTCTTAAAGCTTCTAGCGCTAATCTTGTCTTTCCCAAAACTGATGATTGTATTTCTATAGTTTTAAGTAAAGACGGGGAACTTCGGCAGATGAAAACTGCTTATTTTTTAACCCGGGGCTGGATAGAAAGCCCTGGAGGCATAATGGTAGATTATTCAAATGCTTTAAAACGCTATGGAGAAGAAAAAGCTAAACGGATGTTTAGTCTTATGCTAGAGCACTACGATAAGTTAGTAGTTATAGATACAGGTGCTTATAACATAGTAGACTATATCGAGAAAATACAGAAATTCGCTAAAATCAGTGGTTTGGATCTGGTGGTAGAGAAAGGTGGTATAGGGCTTTTAAAAAAACTGCTGACCGGACCTTATGACGATAAATTTTGCATCATAGAGAAAGGGCAAGAGGTAAACATCGATGATATATTATTGTCTTAGGTGAAATTGGAAAGAGCAGTTTCCTGTAGCATAAGTTTTAAGATGATAACGCTGGAAAATGCATCCCAGCGTGGCATCTTGGGTTTTATAGGAGGCATTTCTTCCTTATAGTTATATGGCAGATTTTTCCTCTACGAAGGGTAGCAATGATAACAAGTTTTGCGGGATGCTATAGATATTGGTGGTTGATTACCGGAGTGAAAAATTAAAAGGTGTTTCAATATTTAGCAAAAATCATGCAAGGAGATTGCCAGATGGAAGACCACAGCTACTTCGTCGGGCATATTAACAGCAGTAAAATTGGATTT
>DAOSVE010000098.1:0-5618 GCA_035593465.1 Candidatus Atribacteria bacterium
CTAACAAAAACGCTTGCAGGGTCTGAATCCGGGCATCATAGTCAGAAATAATTCCCTCTATCCGACCACCGCAGAGAGATTCTCCTGGCGATAAAGAAGGAGAGCCTTCTATCAAGGCCGTCATTCTGCCATACCACATGAGCGCTTTAAAATAATTTTTCAATCTTTCTGATTTAGTATAATGCCCCCGGGGAACGTACTGAGAATAATCTTCTTGATAGATAAAGATGGGTGAATATTCCCAACCCTCGTGTGCTTCTATTAACTCTATCTCTGACTGCACCAACTCCTTAACTATTTCGGGAGTTTCAAAGTGGTAACGCTCAAATTCTGCCTCACTAAAATATTGATAGCTGGCTTTCTCTCCGTAAACATCTTTCACACCAGCTATCATTAACTCACAATATTCCGGGTCCATCTCTGGAGAACAGTATTCTTCTTTTAAGATTTCATCGTTGATTACCTGGTCTTTCTCAGGCTTTAAAAGCTCCAGGGCTACAGAAAGATAAGCCATATTTCTTCGGGCTGCTTCTTTTAAATCGCCCTCCGATTGCTCATAATCTTTTTGTGATGCTTCAAACAATTCTCGGCTGATAGCCCAGATATCCTGATAGAAAAGGTCTCTCTCCATCCGCATCAGGGTGGTATCAAAAAAGATATGGTAATAATGTAAAAGAGAGTCAGAGGTAATGAAAATTGGTACATCAATATTTTTCAACACTTTGTAATAAGCAACGAAATCATCTTTGGGATTTGTTGCCTCCCAGGAAGGAGGAAGATAAATTTCCTGTTCTCCTATATTAAGGGGGGTGGGAATGACCACAAAGGCATTTTTCTGCAACAACTCTATTGCAGTAGAACTTAAGGGAATCTTCCCCGAAAAATCTTCAAAATTAGTAACAATAGAGATAGCTAAAGGCAAGGAATGGCCGGGAATAGCAGGATAAACTGTGGTTTCCTCTACCACAAAATCTTTCGGATTAACCAGTTGCTTACCGACATTAACTTCGGCACAGGCATTATCTACCAAGGAAAGAAACAGCAAAAACACTAAGGTAACTACTAAATTATTTAAAAAACGGCCTCTTTTTACTTTTCTCATTTTTACCCCTCCTTATTTTTCTATCTATCTTTTTATCTCTATTATACCTCTCTTTATATCCTCTATTAACTTTTTATCAGACTTCTCAGCCACACCTACGAGAAATTCGTCTACCCTACCTCTACTCATCAGCATCGGCTGACCTAAATGGTGCTGGATAGGGAAAAGATAACAGGTAGCTTTATCAGGTTCAACGGCCAAGCCCACTATCAGTCCTTCCTGAGTTTCAGGTATACTTTGCTGGTCAAAGATAAAGTTACCCAGGGAATAAAAGACTGGCTTACCCTGTACCAATTCAATTTCCTGTACCACATGGGGATGATGTCCCACAACGATATCCGCTCCCGCAGCAATCATGCGGCGAGCCAATTGCCGCTGGGATGACGAGCTTTTTAACTGATATTCTTCTCCCCAGTGGATGCTTACAATTATAAATTTATCCGGGTTGTCTATTTTGGCTAACCTTATTTCTCTAACAATTTCCTCCTCTCTATGGGTAAACGGTAGCACTCTATTAAAAGCCAGAAAAACGGAGTGTTCAGTAGAAAAACAGGGATTTAGCTCATCCTGATAGCTATATAAAGGATTACCAATATGGCGAATCTGATATTTATCCAGCCAATCTCTAGTCTCTTGCACGCCTTCTGCTCCCCTATCCATAATATGATTGTTGGCTAAGGACACAAGATTAATCTTACTCCAGGCAACCCCTTCAAGAACCCGGGGAAGAAAGACAAGTCGCAGTTTATCGCCCCCAAATTCCAGCGGATTTTCCCCAACAGGACCTTCTAAGTTGGCAAAAACAACATCAACGCCTCTCAGTAATCGCCCAATTTTTTGAAAAGGATAATAAATACCATTCTTTTTATTCAGCTCTGCTATCCCTCGCCCCAGCATCATATCCCCAGCGAATAAAATTGTTTCTGCCTCGACCTCATTTTCAGCTTCTCCCTCCTCAAAAACCACGCTGAAATAGGAAGTAGTTTCATTTGGAGAAAGGGATAAGAAATCCACAGAATTTTTGTGAGCAATCACGACCGGTTTTTCTTTTTTCCGCAACCGGGCAAATAACCTCACAGCATACAGTGATTGCCAGCTATCCACCTCTATATTTTCAAAATGCTCTTCCTCACCGTTCAATAAAACCCTAATGCTTTTAACGTCATGGAATGATGCTGCGCGAGAGGGGAGGTAATGGGAAAAATCGACACTGGCTACCATGATAGTTTGAAGAGAAGCAACCTGGTTAATTGTATTTACCAGCTGAGCCACCTCTTCCCGGGAAATGTCGGCTGGTATCAAAATAGGCACAATTTTCACTTCCGGAAGATACTCTTTGATTAAAGGCAAGAGGTTCATAAGGCCAAATTCCGAAAGCACCGCACCCTGATTTGGCCTTATCCTGATTTTAGTAGCTATCTTTGTTAACAATTCCCTGTCAACAGCGACATCACCCAGCTCAACATCGTCCGATTCCCAATTAACACTGATAAAGGAATTGCCCCTCTCGAGGGCCGCACTATGAAAGTGATCTGGGCTTAATAGAATGATGGTGTCAGGAAGCTGCTCTTCTCTGGCAATAAAACTGAAAAAACCCACCATAATTTCTTTAGCTAGCAAGTGATGAGGCACAACACCGGAAACCACAGACAATGCCTCGCCAGAATTACCGAAAGCAGTCACCGTAATTAAAGAGCAAACCAGCAAAAGCAATAATAGCTGAGGGAAATTTCTCATATCTATGATATTTTACAACATATAAATAACCTACGGCATAAGACTAAGGAAAAGATTAAAAATGCAAAAAGTAAAGGTACTAAAGAAGAAAAGGCATACCTTCCTCAGTGTCTGCAACGACAATATTTCAAAAGAAACACTACCATGAATTTTGCAGTTAACTATACATAAATAAAAATGCGGATAAACACATCAAATGACTTTAACCCAGAAACCAGACGCTCAGAAGCCACCATAATCTTCTGGCGAAAAACCATTATTTACAGCGATATGGAAAAGAATATAGGTCATCAAGATATCTTGGAACTCCTGAATTTATAATCACACTACGATAATCAAACTATCTTATTCCCAAAATTAGGGTAGCAATGTTAAAGTAAAGCATTAACGCTACAATATCCACTATCGTAGTAATGAGAGGGGCAGAAAATACTGCCGGATCTATACCCAGCTTGCTACCTACTATCGGTAGTATCGCTCCTATGGTTGAACTTACAACTAAAACCACAAAAAGGGTGATGGCTACCGCAATAGCAATTGCTACCGAACCGGCAATAACCCAGGCAAAAAAGTATCCCACTACACCCATCACAGCACCCAGCATAGCACTAACCTGAAGCTCCTTAAGTAAAATCCTCGTGGTATCTTCAGTTGTGACTTCTCCCAGAGCCAGAGACCTGATAATCAGAGAAGAAGCCTGAGTTCCTGAATTACCACCTGTATCAGTGAACAAAGGAATGAAAAAAGAAAGAGCCACAACACTACTTAAAGCACTTTGAAAATGCTTGAGAATATTGCTGGTTATCGCCTGAACAGCAAAGAGAAAAATCAGCCAGTTAATTCGCTTACTAAAAAGGGTAGTCAGACTCGACTGCATGTAAGGCAAATCCAGAGGATTACTTCCCCCTAATTTGTGAATATCTTCAGTGTTTTCTTCTTCAATGACATCCATTATGTCATCTGCGGTAATAACTCCTACCAGGCGTCCCCTACCATTTATAACTGGAAGAACTAGCAAATCGTACTGACTCATCAGCTTTGCCGCTTCCTCCTGGTCAGCATCAACTGGTATGGCTACCACATTGGTATGCATTATTTCTGAAACGGGTGTTTTAGGATGACTCAACAGCAATTCTTTGAGAGATACAACTCCCACCAACCGCCCAATGTTGTCAACTACATAAATATAGTTAACAGCACTTCCCCTACGACCTACTTTGCGAAAATGCTCAATCACTCTTTCAACAGTCCAGTGCTGTCTTACTGCAACGTATTCCAGGGACATTATACCCCCTGCAGAATCTTCGGGGTAAGTCATAAGATATTCAATCCTTTGTAGATATTCTTCAGGAACCATATCCAGAATTTTCTGAGCCTGGTGGGGATGAATAGCCATAACGAGGTCTGCTATGGCATCACTGGGCATTGTAGCAATAATTTTTCTGGCTACAGTATCTTCTAAATGGTCAAGAAGCCGGTATTGGTCTTCATAATCCAGATGCTCCAGGGTTTCCGCTGCCATATCTGCAGGCATGAGTTCCAGAATTTTCAGTTGCTCTGGTTCTTCCAGTTCTTCCAAGAGTGTTGCTACTTCATAAGGGTGCAGTTCTTCTAATAATTCTTGTAAAGCTTCATAGTCTTGAGAAATAAGCATTTGTTCAACAGATTCTTTGAAAGATATAATGTTTCGCTCTTCCACAGATATCACCTCCAATAGCAAATTTTTAAAGGTTCAAAATAAGTTTGCTGAAAATGTGATGTTCGATTCTTACTCTCCAACGATACCTGAAATTCTTTAAGGTTTTTGCGGGGCCAGCAGACAGAAAGGGGGGAAGAACGTCAGCTACCTGTTAGCCAGGATACACCTGATACATTCAAAATGCACTGGGAAAGGTGGTAGCCCTGGCGCAAAACCCCAAAGAAGCCAGCACATTAAGGGAAATGTAGCTCATGACCGAACTTTCAATATTCAATTGTTTCTGGCACCTATGACTACCAGGTTCAGCGTCCATTTCATACCACCACCTTCAGTAACACAAAGATAACCGTTTATAAGTTTATCATATCTCCAAAAAATTTGCAGCTATCTCAAAAATAAGACCAACTCAATTGTGGTTAACCGCATAATTCTGTACCTCTCAACTCAATTGCGCATTGAGCCCCTGAGCTTCCCCTCGGGGATGTTCTAAAGGAAGATATCCCTGTTCATCTTTATACATTTCTTTCTTTACCTTCCTGACATAATTGGCTACTGTCCTGTAGCTTACCTTCAGTAGATCAGCATGTTCTTCTTTTAATCTGGTGAATATCTTCCGAGCGGTATGTCTTTGTTTGAAAGTCAAGTATAAACTACTAGAAGTAATCAGTGTAGTGACAAAATAGCAGATTCTAAATTAAAGAATATAGATTTGATGCGGGTTTCAACTAAGTAAAGTGTCAAAATCAGGATAAAGAGAAGCACCCCTTTATAATCCTCCAAAACACAAAAGACAAAAACTACTGAGGAAGGAGAAACCTTCCTCAGTATAAGGGGGAAAGAATTCCCCCCTTATGAACCCTCTTTCTTTTTCTTCCCTCGCCTTCAATGGAAGAACCCCACATATTCCTTCCCTCGCCCTTGAAGGGAGAGCTTTACATCTTTTTCCCCTCTCCCTCGACGGAACCTACATCTTCTTTTCCCTCGCCCTCGAAGGGAGAGGGTTAGGGTGAGGGTGTCTTCTTGCCGTCATTCCTGAGTGTATTTATCAGGAATCCAGAACTATAAGGGGGTAAACCCCCA
>DAOSVE010000099.1:0-5610 GCA_035593465.1 Candidatus Atribacteria bacterium
GGATGATCAGGTTCAGATATTATTTTATCAGCCTCTCCTTCTTCTACAATTTTTCCTTCATGCATAATCAATAATCTTTCGCTCACATAGTACGCCAGACCTAAATCATGGGTAACAAACATTATTGTCGTACCTTCCGTATCTCTTAAGTCCAACAATAACTCCAGTATCCCTGACCTCAAGTTAGCATCTATCATAGAAGTGGGTTCATCAGCTATCAAAAGCTCGGGCTTTATGAGATGAGCTCTGGCTATCATTACTCTCTGTCTTTGTCCTCCACTGAGTTCAAAAGGAAATTTATCTGCTACTTCATCCGGTCTAAAATTCACTGCTTCTAAAGATTCACACACCATTCTCCATTTCTCTTCTTTAGTAAATTTATTGTCAAACAGTTTGAAAGCGTCTAATAATACTTTTTTAACTGGCGAAAATATATTAAAAGAAGCATAAGGATCTTGAAATATAGCCTGCACTTTCCTCCAGTAGGCCTTTTTCTCTTTTCCTTCAATATTGGTAACATCTTGACCCTCGAATATTATTTTCCCTGCAGTCGGTTTTAAAAGTCTGAGAAGCATCCTGGCAAGAGTGGTCTTTCCGCTTCCACTTTGTCCCACTAAAGAAATAACTTCCTTCTTTTTTATGGAAATGCTAACGTCGTCTACTGCTTTTATAGCTTTTTTGCCACTCCCAAAAACTTTTGTTAAATTTTCCGTTTTTATTATTTCATCATTGCTGGACATGAGGTACCACTTCCTCTTTTGCCTTGATATGGTCCACCCTTATACATCTCACTTTTCTACCATCAAATTCCACCATGCCTATAGCTTCTTTTCTACAATCTTCTATTGCCAAATAACATCTATCAGCGAATCTACACCCTTTTATTGGCTTTCTTAAATCAGGAGGTGATCCCGGTAAATTAGGAAGCTTTTTACCTTTTATTCCTACCTCCGGTACCAATATAGATTGCATTAAAGCCTGAGAATAAGGATGAATAGGATTAAATATTATACCTTCAGTTTCCCCTATCTCCACAAACTCTCCAGCATACATTACTGCTATTCTGTCACATACGTGCCTCAATATAGGCAATTCGTGAGTTATAAATATCACGCTTTTAACTATCCCTTCATCAAAAAGCTCTTTTATCAATTTTATTACAATCTTTTGGGAGGTTACATCCAGAGCAGAAGTGGGCTCATCCGCCACTACCACTTTAGGATTCATAAGCGTGGACACCGCTATCACTACTCTCTGCTTCATGCCTCCGCTTAGCTCCAGAGGATAGAGGTCTATCACCCAGGGAGGCAGAGAAAGCGATTCAAACCTTTCCGTAGTTAAATCTAAAACTTTATTTTTGCTCATACGAGGATCGTGCTCTTTTAAAAGGTCTATAACAAAGTTTTTAATTTTTAAAGTGGGATTCAGTGCATTCATGGCGCTCTGAGGTATATAGGAATATTTTCTCCCCAGTATTTTTTTTCTCAACTCTTCTTCTTTTTTGCCTATTACGTTCTCGCCATCCAGAAACACCGAACCACTTTCATAAGTCAGGGGAGGTAAAAAAAGACCGGACATAGCCATAGCCAGTGTTGATTTGCCGCAACCCGATTCACCCGCTATGCCTAATATCTCCCCTTCCATCAAGTTAAACGAAATATTATCAACTGCTCTGATGCGCTCTCCTGACCTTGTTCTATAATATGCTCTGAGGCCATCTACTTTTAGCATTATTTTCCTGGATTCTTCCACTTTTAGCTCCTCAATCGGGGATTAAAAATTTCGTCCATCCCGGTATTCATAAAATACAGAGAGAAAGTTATTAAAGCTATGGTTATAGCCGGGGGTACAAAAGCCCACCACGCCCCAGATCTAACTGACTCAAATAAAAGAGCCCAGGATAACATAGTACCAAGCGAAACCACATTACTGGGGCCAAGCCCCAGCATACTTATACCTGCTTCATTAAGAATTCCGCTTGCCACCTGGAGAACAAAAGCCATAAATATGTAAGACAAAATATAGGGCATGATCTCCCTTATTATTATTTCTACAACGCTCGCCCCATTGAGTCTTGCTATATCGACATGCTCTCTACCCCTTAAGCTCATAGACTGGGCTCTTACTGCCCGGGCAGTCCAGGGCCAGGAAGTAATCCCCAATACCAGCCCCATCACAGCAAGGGACCGACTGCGAAGACTCACAGTTATCAGTATCAAAATGACAAATGGTGGTATAACTAAAAAAATGTTGGTAATAGAGTTCAAAATGTTATCTACAGTGCCTCCCTTATACCCGGCAAAAAGACCAATGGTTACTCCTATAGCTGTAGCTATCACCCCTGCAAACAAACCTATTATCAGAGAGGTCTTCATTCCGTGTATCAGCTCCACAAATACATCTCTTCCAAAATTGTCTGTTCCCAGGATATATCTTGAAGAGGGGGCTTCATACATGAGTCCTACCATCTCAAAGGGGTTTTTATCGACCACTGCAGGATATATAAACGCAGTTAAAAACAAAAAAACAAAAATACCCAATCCTGCTATAAACTTTGGAGATTTAAAGAGTAGTTTCAGAGTTTCCATATCAGCTTCCCTCAACCTGCGCAGCTTTAATCCGAGGGTCTACCAGGCCATAGACTATATCTATTATGAAATTCGCCGCCAATACCGTTAAAGCTATTATCAAAGTCGAGCCCTGAATCAGAGGATAATCAAGTCGTCTTATTCCATTGAATAGCGTTGATCCTATTCCTGGATATCCAAACACAATCTCGGTTATCAACGACCCTCCCACCATGGTTCCTAAACTGATAGCAAGACCGGTTATCTGGGGTAACATTGCATTTCTGAACACGTAACTTTGAATTTTCCTATCCCCCATACCTAACATCTTACAATATGTAACATAATCGGTGTTTAGCTCATATATGGCCATCTCTCTCATCCCTATAGCCTGCCCACCGATTGTCACCAGCACTATAGATATGAAAGGCAAAAAATAGTGGTGCAATACGTCTACTATAAATGGCCAGGACCAGGAAGGAAGTAGAGTTCTACTATATCCCCCGCCTATAGGGAACCAGCGCAGGTACACACCAAAAACGTACAATAAAATAATTGCCAGACAGTAATAGGGCACAGAATTGATAAATAATGCAACAGGAAATAAAATCCTGTCAAAATTTCCTTTTCTATAGGCAGCAAAAGCTCCCAATAAGTTTCCTACTATCCATCCTACAATTATGGCTGGAAATTGTAAAAAAAGCGTCCAGGGAAGAGCATCAGCCATTATCTTATTGACCGAGAGAGGATAAAGACTGAAGGAGGTCCCCAGATTACCTTTGAACACATTTCCAACATAGGTAAAGAATTGAACAAAAAACGGTTTATCCAGTCCAAACTCTTGTATGAAAGACTGATAAACTCTCTCTTGTGCTTCACTGGTCACGGCTCCAGACATCATCTGGGAAACTAACACTGATATGGGGTCTCCCGGAACGAGCCGGGGAAGAAGAAAGTTTAAAAACAGAGCAAGGAAAAAAGCCAGAAGATACCAAGAAAACTTCTGCAAAATGTACCTGGTAAATTTCCTCATCGGGCTACCTCGGATTAAGTATTGTATTTTTAAAGCCCGTGGAGAAATAACCTCCACGGGCTTTAAAAATAAGGTTATTTCGCGGGCTCAATATGCCACAGTATCTTTATACCTGCTCCAACACCAGGCATACCTGGAGCATAGGGATTATCATCGTTGGGGAATCCCTTCCAGTAGGTCTCATTGTATTCATAGAATACCCAGGGTCTGTACATTAATGGTATTACAGGAACATCTTTACGATATATACTATCCAGTTCATCATACAATTTCTTCAATTCTGCCTCATCTGTAACTGTGGGTATTAAATCAATAAGCTCATCTGCTCGTTCATTTTTATATCTTCCAAAGTTCCTGTAGGCAATTTTGCCGTATTCTGGTACTCCCTTGGAGTGAAGCACTATCTGGAAATTCAACCAGGGCTGAGCAGGACTGGGCTCAGAAGGTGTCCACATGGTCATGTCAAAATTACCGGTTTCTCTGTTATCGTAGGCGACAGGTGCATCAGGGAAGGAAGTTTCTATGTCTATACCTATAGCTTTAGCTGATTGAGCAACTATTTCTAAAGCAGCATTCCAGTCTGTCCATCCATACGGACATTCAGCTTTGAAGGGGCCTAACCTCGTTCCATCGGGAAGTACATATATTCCGTCACTTCCCTTTTTAGCTCCTAGTTCCCCTTCCAGAATTTCCACTGCCTTTTCCGGATTGTATTCCCAGCCTTCTTGTTTCACTAATTCTTTATTAAAGTATTTTGCCTGTGCACCATAAGGCACTATTAGACTTGCTTCAACTTTGGGAGAATAATTAGACATAGCCAGCTCAGAAATCTTTGCATAATCAATGCAGTAAGCAATAGCTCTTCTGAGTTCAGGATTATCTAAGGGAGGTTTATTTACGTTGAACCACAGAGAAGGCATGGTTGCTGGAACATGGTAAGGAATTTCTTTATACCAGGTTCCAATGGGCAATCCTTTATTTTCCCAGCACTCCCAGATTCGAGGCATAAACTGCTGAGAAAGATCTACTTCTCCATTTTCAAAAGCCAAGTTTCCTTCGTCATTACTCTTAAAAATAGGATGAACGACGTATTTTGGTCTGGGCAGTTCGCCATCGTAGAGAACCACTCCCCAGTAGTCATCAACTCTTTCCAGAATTATAGTTTCTGGACTTTCATAATAAACCCGATAAGGTCCTGAGCCTATGGGGTCTTTGTTGTCGAATTTCCTGATTTCTGTTATATCATTGCCGGCATCTTCTTCCACTTTTGCCCAGATATGTTCAGGAATTATGTATGCAGCACCCAAACCATCTTCCACCATTAATTTATTGGGATTATCAGCTTTCATTTTGAAAATAACAGTCTGGTCATCTTCTTTGTAAACATCTTCCAGCCAATCCCAGACGGAAGAATAGCCTATTGGATATTTCTGACCAAGCTTATAGGAATAAACTACATCGTCAGCGGTGACTTTTTCTCCATCATGAAAATAAGCATTGGGGTTCAACTTTACTTCCAGAGTTAAATCATCTCGCCACTGGAACGATTCTCCCAGTATGGGAACAAAATCACCGGTTAAGAGACCATCATAGGTAAACAAGGGCTCGTAAATCCAGATATGTTGCCGGGGGTTAGAAACAAAAGTCATGGGACTCCCGGTAAAAGGATTATCGGTGGTAGGAGGACCCCACTGAAATCCTGCAACATAGAGAGCTTCTTCTCGAGGAATTTGCACCTGTTGACCAAAAGCCACTCCCCCTAAAGCCAAAACCAACACCAAGAAACACGTTAAAACTGCCTTTTTCATAGTACTTCTCACCCCTTCTTAAAATATTAGCCATAGAAACCTATGGCTAATTCGAATTATAGCACAAATAATTATCATTAGAAATAGTACCAGAAATAAACAAAGAAAATAAGGGTCAAAAGACTAATTTCCCCTTTCTCACCCTTGCATATCCCGAAGACGCTCTTTTCAACCGGTCCATAATTGCTCTTCCCAATCCTTT
>DAOSVE010000100.1:0-5450 GCA_035593465.1 Candidatus Atribacteria bacterium
TCGACGGGATTTGAACCCGCGATCTTCAACGTGACAGGCTGACGTGTTAGGCCAGACTACACCACGACCCCACATGCTTACATTTTAATAGCTAAAATCATTTTTGGCAAGAGGCAAAACTGAATTCAGTGTTTATCTTTCTGTGTGATACAGAGAATCAGGATAATATTTAGTACAAAAGAGCTCTTCTGCTTTTTGTAACTCTTCAGCACTCCACTCTCCTTCTTCTATCTCTACACCCCACTCTTCCTCTAAACTCTCCAAAAGCAATCGATAAATTTCCTTTTTCTCAGGTAAGGAAGAAAGAATTTCATTAAGAGGAAGAAATTTATTTTCCAGCTCTTTTTGAACCTTTTCTTTTTCCTTAAAACAAGAAGCAATCTTTTCTCTATCTCCTTCCAAAATAAAAGAAGCTTGAAAGAGATTCCCTTTCTCTCCTCGAGCTTGAGCTACTCCAATAATTTTCTTCCCTCTTACCATTATCTCATGGGAAACATGAATAGAAAAGCAAGAAGGGGAAGAAGTATAAAATCCCGATTCTACCTTTTCATCTACTTTTATGCCCATCTTTCCTATCATTCGGGTTAGAACTTTTTGCAATTCCTCATAATAAAAAGTATGTCTCTTAAAAGGAGAAGCGGGGATAAATAAACTGAAGGTAACCTCCTTATCATGCAAAATAGCTCTTCCCCCGGTAGGTCGGCGCACCAAAGGAAGGTTTTTAGTTTTAAGGTAGTCAAAATCTATTTCCCTGGTTTTTTGGAATCTCCCCACCGAAAGGGTTTTTTCCCTCCACTCAAAGAAACGCAAAGTCAAAAGAGCATTTGAAGAGCCTATCTCGAGAAGTGCCTCATCTCTACTCATATTTTCATAACCAGAGAGAGGGGAGTCAGTAAGAACTCTAACTATTTTCCTCATTGAGTCTTAAGAAATGCTTCGTATTCCTCTTTACTCATCAAATTCTTAAATTCTTCTTCGTTTTCCGGTTGAACTTTACAAATCCAACCCTCTCGATAAGGACTTTGATTGATTAACTCCGGCTTTTTATCTAATTCCTTATTTACTTCCACTACTTCCCCAGAAAGGGGAGCATATAAATAAGAAACTGTTTTTATAGACTCCACTTCTCCTATTCTATCTCCTTGCTTTATTTTCTTCCCTACATCTGGTAACTCTACAAATACTACATCTCCTAACTCATTTTGAGCGTAGTCAGTAATCCCACAAGTAACCACATCTCCTTTTTTTACCCAAAAATGTTCCCGGGTGTAAAATAAATCATCAGGAATGTTCATATTTATTAACCTCCTTCCCCGAAGGGTAAACTCACCATTTTTGCTTCCAATCGAGTTCGGGGTGCAGCTACCAACAAATTTTCTCCTCTTCCGCTACAAGCGGAGCTAACAAACCCCAGAGCTAAAACTTTATGCCAGGAAAAAGAATAATTACCACTGGTTACATAGCCACAAGGCATCCCTTCTTTAGTATAAAGGGGATAACCATAACGAGGAATTCTCCGCCCCAGAATCTCTAACCCTACCAGTTTCTTTTTAGAACCTTCTTCCCTTTCTAAAAGAAGAGGCTTTTTACCAATAAAATCAATCTTTTCCCAATCTATGAGGTCCTCTCTACCTAGTTCCAGTGGAGTAATAGTTTCGTCTATCTCCTGACCATAAAGAGGAAAAGTGGCTTCAAAGCGCAAGAGATCTCTTGCGCCTAACCCACATAGTGCACCCCCTTGGCTTTCCACCTCTTCTACCAGTTTTTTCCACCATTCCAAACCCAAAGATACATCGCTCATTATCTCAAACCCATCTTCCCGGGAAAAAGCAAGATGGATTATCTGAAACCCAGGAGAGAATTGCCGAAAAGAAAACTTTGGCCAATTATCATTGGGAACCGGGAACAATTGCCTCACTGTTTGTTGGGCTTGAGGACCTTGCAGAGCAAAAAGCGTCTTTTTTTCCGTTACATCTTCTACTTCTACTTCCCATTTCTGGTTCTTTATCAGATAATCAAGCCACTGGAAAAGTTTTTCCCGTGCCCCGGCATTGGAAATCAAAAGCCACTCTTCTTCTTTTTCCCTGAAAATAGTTACTCCATCCACTATCCCACCTCGCCAGTTGAGGAAAAAAGTGTATTTACCTTTCCCTTCCTTAACTTTAGAAACTTGGCGGCAAGTAGCATAATCTAAAAAAGGAGTTACTTCTTTGCCTCGAAGAAAAAATTTCCCCAGATGAGAAATATCAAAGAGTCCACAACTATTGATACAGCTAAAATACTCTTCCCGGATACTACGATAATAAAGAGGCATCTTCCAGCCAGAAAATACTCCCATCCGAGCCCCCAAAGAGCGATGAAAATTAGAAAGAGGTAACTCCTTAAGCGTCATCTAATTTTCCTTTAAGAGAAATGCAAGGGGGAGGTAAAAACTCCTTGAGCCGCTTCCATTAAAGCCTCAGAAAGTGTGGGATGAGGATGAATGGTCTCAGCTATTTCTTGAGGAGTGCATTCTAAATTTAGAGCTAAAACTGCTTCTCCAATCAAATCTGAGGCATGAGGTCCTATGATATGCACTCCCAGTATTTCTCCATTTTTAGCTTTGCTGACCATTTTTACCAGGCCATCAATTTCCCCCTCAATCAAAGCTTTACCATTTGCTCGAAAGGGGAATTTCCCTACTTTAACTTCATATCCCTTTGCTTCTGCTTCCTTCTCAGTTAAACCTACAGAGGCGATTTCTGGAAAAGAAAAAATGCAGTTGGGTATTGCTTTATAATTTATTTTACTATTTTCTCCCTTAATATGACTTATCACTACTTCTGCCTCCCTGTAAGCTACATGAGCTAAGAGATATTTCCCATTGACATCTCCTGGAGCATAAAGGTGAGGAATAGAGGTACGCAAAAATTCATCCGTCCAAACACCTCGGTTTTCCATTTTTAAACCCAAGTTTTCTATCCCTAAATTTTCTACCTGAGGCACTCTCCCTGTAGCCACTAAAACGTAATCTCCTTCTACTTCTTTTTCTTCTCCTTCTTGGAGAAAGGTTACTCGCAAGTTCCCTGAGCGATGAATTTTCTTCACTTGAGCATTGACATGAACTTTCATTCCTCTTTTTTCTACCAGCTGAGTAAGAAGGTTGGTTATTTCCTCATCCACGGGAGGAAGAATTTTGGGCATCATTTCCACCACTTCTACCTTAACTCCAAAAGCGTTGAAGATGCAGGCCATCTCCATCCCTATAACTCCTCCCCCGATAACTACCAGACTCTCAGGAAGAGAAGAAAGTTCCAGTGCTTGGTCACTATCGATGACCCCTTCTAAATTAGTCCCTTCTACCGGGAGAGTAGCAGAACGTGAACCACTAGCCAAAATTATATACTTACCCCGGATTTCCTCCTTTTCTCCTCCTTCCTTTTCTACCCTTACAGTATGAGAGTCCAGAAAGGAGGCGAAACCTTTTATTATCTCCACTTTGCCTTTCTGGAGGAGAAATTGGACTCCACTGGTTAGTTGTTTTACCACCCGATTTTTTCGATTCAGGACTTTCTCCCAATCGATTCCTTGAAAATCCGCTTTTATTCCAAAATCTGATGCTTTTCTTACCAGATTGGTTACTTCTTGAGATTTAAAAAAGGCTTTAGTAGGAATGCACCCCCGGTTAAGGCACGTTCCTCCTAATTCTCTTCCTTCAATAAGGATGGTTTTCCACCCTTCTCGTCCTGCTCGAGTAGCCGCAGCATAACCTGCCGGGCCTCCTCCAATAACCACAACTTCTGCTTCTTTCATTTTATTACCTCCACTGAGGAAAACTATCAGGGTCAGTGAAAAAACGGTCTATGGCTTGCGCTGACCTTTTACCCGCTCCCATAGCTGATATTACTGTGGCTGCTCCAGTTACTATGTCCCCTCCGGCAAAAACCCCCGGTAAACTAGTAGCTCCAGTTTCTGAGTCAGCAACGATGTAACCTCTTTTATTCAATTGCAAACCAGGAATGGTTTCTAAAAGTAAAGGATTAGGACCTTGACCTATGGCTACCACTACAGTATCAATAGGAATAACAAATTCTGAACCGGGAATGGGAACGGGTCTTCTTCTTCCTGACTCATCTGGCTCTCCCAATTCCATCTGAATACATTCAATACCCGTTACCCAACCATTTTCATTACCTAAAAAACGGACCGGATTAGTTAAAATAATGCAGTTTACTCCCTCTTCTTCCGCTCTTTCCACTTCTTCAATTCGAGCAGGCATTTCCTTTTTAGTACGTCGATATACTAAACATACCTCTTTTGCTCCCAGGCGCAGGGAAGTTCGAGCAGAATCCATAGCTACATTTCCCCCTCCAATAACTGCTACTCTTTGCCCTACTTTCACAGGAGTGTCATAGCGAGGAAAGAGATATGCTTTCATCAAGTTGGAACGGGTGAGAAATTCGTTAGCGGAATAAATACCATTTAAATTTTCCCCCGGAACTTCTAAAAAGTAGGGAAGACCAGCTCCTGTTCCAATAAAGAAAGCCTGGTATCCTTCATCTTTTAAGTCGTCCAGAGTAAAAGTTTTACCTATCACCCTGCTGGTTTCTAATTCTACTCCCAAAGATCGCACATAATTGACTTCTTGTGCCACAATGGTTTTGGGAAGGCGGAATTCAGGAATACCATAAACTAAAACTCCACCTGGAGCATGGAGAGCCTCAAAAATGGTAACTTTATAACCCATTTTGGCCAAATCCCCAGCGCAGGTTAAACCTGCAGGACCTGAGCCAATTATCGCTACTTTTTCCTCTCGAGGAGGAGGAAGAGAAGGAGCCTTTACTCCCTTTTCTCTTTCGTAATCAGCCAAGAAACGCTCTAAGTATCCAATGGCAATAGGTTGTCCTCTTTTACCCAGTATGCATTGACTTTCACACTGGTCTTCTTGAGGACACACTCTTCCACATATGGCAGGGAGACTATTTTTCTCTTTTATTTTAGCAATAGCTTCATCAAATTTACCCTGAGATAGAAGCTTGATAAAACCAGTAATATCAATTTCCACCGGACAACCCCTGACACAGGTAGGTTTTTTACATTGGATACAACGACGAGCCTCTGTTACTGCTGCTTCTTCCGATAACCCCAGGGGAACTTCGTTAAAATCTTTGATGCGTTCCTCAGGAGGACGCTGAGGCATTTTAGGTCTAGAAGGACGTTCAGGAGACATGGTAAGTAGCTTCCTCCTTTTCTTTTTCCATTAGCCAGGAATCTAACGCTCGTTTTTCTTCTTCCAAATAAATTCGCTGACGAGCCATCAACTCATCAAAGTTTACCTGATGGCCATCAAAAACCGGACCATCTACACAGGTAAACTTACACTTTCCTCCCACTGTTACCCGGCAGCAACCACACATTCCCGTTCCATCCACCATTATGGGATTAAGGCTCACCAGAGTGGGAATGGAATA
>DAOSVE010000101.1:0-5384 GCA_035593465.1 Candidatus Atribacteria bacterium
GGAGAGGGTTAGGGTGAGGGTGTCTTCTTGCCGTTATTCCTGAGTGTATTTATCATCCCCTTGTCTGTCATTCCTGAATGTATTTATCAGGAATCTGAACTATGAGGGGGCTTGCCCCCTCATAGTCGATAGAACAATTCAGGGGCAGGCTAAAAACGGCTCGAAAGTTGCCGGGGTGATGGATGAGGAGCTTTATTGCGGCGACAGAAGAGGGTTATAAGGAGGGTTTTTCTCCTTTTATAGTTTGTGGTAAAATTATACCTGGCAAATGAAAAAGAGGTTAAATATACTGATACCTTGAGAGTTTATATAAAATTTTATCCTGGTGTCTAAGGGGGAAAGGTTGATGAATCAACCTTTTAGGCGATATCTGCGGTGGCTGTACCCGGGAATGCGGGTAAAGCGATGGTTGCTTCTGGTTATTGTGGGTGTGTTCCTCATCTCTTTAGGAGTGAGTTTAATTGTTTCTACTCCCTATTTTAGAAGTATATATGCACTGTGGAGAAACTTTGTCTTCGGGTTTTTAAACCGTTACTGGTTAGCTGTAGTTTTTGGTCTGGCATGGTTAGCGGGAGGTGTGGCACTGGCAGTCTATGGCTTGCAGAGAATGAACCGTTCGGTTATTACTGCCATTTCTTCTCTTCCGGAAAAAGAAGTAGTTAATGAAGTTTTCAAAAAGAGACAGCTGGAAAAAGGACCAAGCATTGTGGCTATTGGAGGAGGGCATGGATTATATTCTCTTCTCCATGGACTAAAAGAATATACTTCTAACACCACAGCAGTAGTTACAGTTTTTGACGATGGAGGAAGTTCTGGTCGCCTGCGAGAAGAAATGGGAGTTTTGCCTCCTGGCGATATTCGCAACTGTTTGATAGCTTTAGCTGATGCTGAGCCTTTGATGAGTGAACTATTTCAGTATCGCTTTGGGGATGATACCGGGTTGGGAGGACATAGTTTTGGCAATCTCTTCGTTACTGCTCTGGCTCAAATTACTGGAGATTTCCAAAAAGCGGTTTTTGAATCCAGCAAAATCTTAGCGGTGAGAGGGAGAGTTTTGCCTACTACTATCCAGAATGTCTTTCTCCGTGCTGAATGCGAAGATGGGTCAATCATTCTGGGAGAATCTCAAGTAGGTACCTGTGGGAAGAAAATAAAGAGGATTTTTCTGGAACCCTCACCGGTGCATACCACTCCTGAGGTGATTAAAGCCATTGAAGAAGCAGACTTGATAGTGTTGGGGCCGGGAAGTCTGTATACCAGTGTTTTATGTAATTTAGCAGTGGAGGAAGTGAGAGAGGCTATTTTGCGTTCTCCTGCTCCTTTAGTCTTTGTGTGCAATATCACTACTCAGCCAGGAGAAACGGATGGCTATGATTTTTCTGACCATTTGCAAGCGGTATTCCAGTTTATTCTTCCTCAGCGCTTGAACTATATCTTGGTAAATAATGGAGCACCCAGCGAAGCGGGGGAAGAGGAGCTATCTCTCTCGGGGGCAGAGATGGTTCAGGGAAACGGTGAAGAGCTACCTTCTTCCATCAAAGTTATAGAGGCGGACCTTATTTCTTCCCATCATCCCAGTCGTCATGATTCCCAGAAGTTAGCTCAAGCACTTATGTCTATTCTTCTGGAAGAAAAACCTTCCTGGGCTTTTTATTTGACTCTCCACAACGACGAAATCCTCAAGAATTTGAACCTTGTACATCTTGTAAACCATTGGAGGGTAAAAGTACGGGAAAATGGAGGAAAGAAAGAAAAAAGGGAGAACTCTACCCCCGTTTATGGATTAAAAGCGTCCAGACGGAAGTGAGTTCCCCGGGATAAAGGGTTTTTTAATGCTTCTTCTGTCACCAAAAGAGCGGTTTCGGCCATATTTTCCAGTTCTAAAAGGACCGGAGATATGCCGTATTCTTCTTTGAGGTGAGCAATTTCTTTTTTTAGAGTGGTCAATATCTGTAAAGATTGGGAAAGTCCCTTTCTTTCCCTTATTAATCCCACATTTTCCCACATATTTATCTGGATGATTTCTTTCAGGCTGCGTAAAATGTTTTCTGGGGGAGGTTCTCCCCATTTCCCTCGAAAAGGAAGAACAGTAAAATTAGGAAGCTCTTCACTATGTTTTACTATATCCCGAGCTACTCGATATCCAAAAGTGAGTCCTTCAAGTAAACTGGTGGAAGCTAAACGATTAGCTCCGTGCAAACCACTACAAGCTACTTCTCCTGCAGCGTACAATCTTTTTATGGTGGTTCTGCCATGGGTATCGGTGAGCACTCCTCCACAGGAAAAATGAGCACCAGGAGCAACAGGAGCTGGTTCTTGGGTGATATCTATTCCCCTTCGGAGAAGTTCTTCATAAATGGTGGGGAAGGTGTCTTTAATTTTATCGGGAGTCATTTTTTGCCGAAAGTCTAAATAAACACAATTACTCTCGTGAATTTTCATTTCCTGTAAAATTGCCCTTGCTACCACATCCCGGGGGGCTAAACTTCCCCGGGGGTGATATCGAAACATAAAAGGCTCTCCATCTGCATTTATGAGTTCTGCTCCTTCTCCTCGAGCTGATTCAGAGATAAGAAGAGAGGAAGAATATTGAGGAGTATAAAGGAGGGTGGGGTGAAATTGCACGTATTCCATATTACTCAGGCGAGCCCCGGCTCTGTGGGCTATAGCAAAACCATCTCCTGTATTCCAGGGGCCTCCTGAAGAATAGTAGTAAATTTCACTCAATCCCCCGGTAGCTACAATGGTAGCGGAGGCAAAAGCTGGAACTACTTCTTGGGTTTCTCCCTCCCACACATAAGCTCCCAGACACTCCAGAGGTAGATAGCGATTTTCAGGGTCCGGAGTATCACGGGAAGAGACGATGAGGTCTAACACCAGAGAATCTTTTTTCACCTCAATTAATGGTTCGCGTAAGACAGCTTTGTTCAAAGCTTCCTGAATAACTTTTCCTGTGTAATCCTTAATGTGGAGAATACGGCGAAGGGAATGGTTTCCTTCCTGGAAAAGGTCCCATTCGCCGTTCCTTCGGTCAAAGGGAATTTGCAAACGGTCAATTAATAATTTTTGTACGAGAGGTGGCCCCAAGCGAGATGTCAGTCGAGCGCTAGCAGTATAAGATGTGAACGCCGAGGCTTCCATTATGTCTCTAAGGAGAAAAGAGGGACGGTCGCCCTCTCCCCGGAATACTATTCCTCCCTGGGCTTTAGCGGTGTTAGTATCCTCTAAACCTTTGCCTTTAGTGAGAAGTAACACTCTCTTTCCTGCTTCAGCTAAGAAGAGAGCAGCACTACTTCCGGCAATGCCGTTACCAATGATTAAGACATCATAACGGTCAGGCATTTTCTTTTATTTTCAGACTCATATCAATCCAGGTAGCATGGTGGGTGATGTAACCGCTGGAAATTATATCTACTCCCTGCTCTGCCACTTTACGAATGTTGGTGGGGTTAATATCTCCGGATGCTTCCAGAGTGGCCTTCCCTTTAGCTAATTTAACTGCTTCCCGGATAGTTTCTATACTCATATTGTCTAACATGATGACGTCTGCTTTTCCTTGTAAAGCTTCTTCTACTTGCACTAACGTGGTACATTCTACCACTATTTTGGCGGTAAAAGGAAGAGCAGGGCGGATTTTTTTAATTGCTTCTTTCACTGACCCACACAGAGCGATGTGGTTATCTTTAATTAGGGCGCAGTCATAGAGCCCCAAACGGTGATTTACTCCTCCTCCACATCTCACAGCATATTTTTCAAAAATCCGCAACCCCGGGCTGGTTTTCCGAGTATCGGCTACTTTCACCGGCAGGTCTTCTACCAGTTTTACCAGTTCTTGAGTTTTAGTGGCGATACCACAGAGGCGTTGCAGGAGGTTTAAGGCAGTTCTTTCCCCCATGAGAATAGCTCGTGCTGGCCCTTCTATTTCTAGCAGCACTTCCCCGGGAGAAAAATGTTGTCCTTCAGGAACTTTTGCTTCAGTTCTTGTCCGGGGGTCAAGAAGGGCAAACACTCGAAGAGCAAAAAACCCTCCGGCCATTATTCCTTCTTTTTTGGCCGTAATCCTGGCTTTTACTATATTTTTCCCCAGGTCGCCCAATCCTTGAGTAGTGATATCATCAAATCCCAGGTCTTCTTCTAAGAAGGCCTGCAGTCTTCGGTCTACATCCCAGGGTACTAATCCTAGCATATTCATCACCCTTTCTATTTGGAGAATTTCTTGAGAAAATTCTCATCTTCCACTATCCCCTGCAAGAGATAGGTGGATAATTTTTCTATTCCTCCTTCTCTTCCATACCGGGAAGAGAGATATTGGTTATATTCAAAAAGATATTGAGGGTTACGCATTAAAGAGACCACCTCGTCGGGGTTGAGGTTAGAAATAGGGAGCACTTTTCTACCTGCTCCCGTGGCCTGGATGGTGGAAAAATCGTCGATACTTAAAGCTAAATTGCATTGTCGTAGTGCTTCTCCTCTAAAGCGGGTAAGATTCAAATAAATTCCTTCTTTTTCTAAATATCCTTCCATGGTATCTCCCTCTAAACTTCTCCTCCAGTGCCATCCTTTTTTCTCTCCTGCTTCTCTTGCTTCCTGGGTTTTTATTTTCCTGGGGATGGCTAAGATGAAGTAGGCTTTAACCTCCGAAGATATTTTTTCTACTACATCTAAAAAGAACTTTAAATCAGAAGAAAAATTCTCTTCTCTAGGGAACAGGGCATAAATGGGTTTTCTCCCATGGGGAAATAGGAATACAGAAGAGGAAAGAAGATCAACTAAGAGATTACCCACAAAATAGGCTGGCATATTTTTCCTCCGTAAGTTGTGCACTAGTTCCCGGTCATTAGTTAAAACTACGGAAGAAAAGCGAAAGAAAATGGTATGCCAGAAGGATAGAGAAAAGCGAAGGCTTTTAATCACCGGAATGTATATAGCTTTTTTACCGGTTAAAAGAAAAAGAGGAAGGAGAAAAGAGGGATTATCGCTCCAGAGTACCACTTTTTCCTTAAAATTTCTCCTCTTTGCCAGAGCAGAATAAGTAAAGGTTAATTTCTTGAATCCTGACATGGCGTTTCTAAAGGAAGACCGAGGAGGTTTTATTTCTGCCAATCCTTTTTCTTGCCATATCCCCGGGTTGTCGATACTGAAAAAGAGGATTTTTACCTCAGGATAAGTTTCCTTCATTTTATGATAAAGTGCCAGGGATAGTTTTTCTTCTAATTCTCCCCGGGTAACAAATAGAAAACAAGTCATTACCGCCACCTTTTCTAAGTTTATAATTAACCGCAAAATCCATTATAATGACTATGAGGGGGAAAAGACCCCCTTTATAAATCCCCTTTCTTTTTCTTCCCTCGCCTTCAATGGAAGAACCCCACATATTCCTTCCC
>DAOSVE010000102.1:0-1732 GCA_035593465.1 Candidatus Atribacteria bacterium
TACCTTTTGTAGTTACCTTTGAGGATGTTTTGCGATGCAAAAAGAGAAGCTGTGAGTTTTATATTGAGAGACCAGAGCCAGTAGAATGCGGTGATACAGTTTTAGTTTGGGGAGACTATTTTGGTGCTGCAGATGCAGTAGAAAAATTAGGCTTTGAGGGAAAGAAAGTTTTTGTGGTAACTAAGAATAAAGAGTTTGCTTCCTGGATGGAACCTTGCCACCGTGATGTAATGATGAAGAGGATGGCCGGAGGAAATGGAGAGGGACTTAAAACTCGAACTTACGCCCATCCAGTAACAGTAATAACTGAATCTACAGTGGTAGAAATTAAGAGTAACGGAGAAGTAGTGATTGAGGACCGAGAGTTTAATAAGTCTACCATTAAAGTAGATAATGTGGTTTTAGCTCAAGTAGAATGCAACGATGATTTGTATCAGCAATTGCTCGATGCCGGTATGGTGGTAGCTAAGATAGGAGATGCCAAAAAAGTGAGAAACCTGAGGGGCGCGGTTACTGATGGGGCAAATATCGGCCTTACTCTGGATTTAGATTTAATGATGAATGCCAACAATAGCCCTATTGCTAATCTTCCTACTGAGGTAAAAGTTTCAGGCTGATTAAAATTTTTTTCTCTATCCAGCCCTAAACTATACCTTATGGTTTAGGGCTGGATTTATATAGTATTATGCAGAACCTGTTATAATTATAATATAAGCAGGAAAAAAGAGAGTTATCGCACAATAGCTGTGACATGAGCGAAAAGGCGTGGGAAACTAAGACTACCTGCGGTGTAAGATAAAAGATATCAAAAACATAAAAGACGAAAATCACCAGGGGAGCAAACCTCTCCGGTAGCGCTGCTATACTTTAAGAAATAGCATTTACCATGGTAGAATCTTGATTGAGTTAAAGGGGGTAGTGAATATGGATGTTCAAGTAACTTATTTTGACCAGAAGGGGCCTGTAAATACAGAGGCAACTTTAAAAATTGCCCAAAAAAGAGCGAAAGAGCTGGGAATTGAACAAGTAGTTGTAGCTTCTACTTATGGAGAAACAGCCAGAAAAGCTTTACAGATTTTTGATAGCTCTAGAGTCAATGTAGTAGTAGTAACCATCTCTTATGGGTTTAAGAGTGAAGGCTGGATAATGGAAGAAGAAGTTAGAAGAGAACTAGAGGAAAAAGGGGCTAAAGTACTTACTTCTATTCATGCTTTGGGAGATGATGTGAGCTCCAGTTTTAGTTCTCAAAAAGGAGGCTGGGGTGCTAACCAGATTGTGGCTGAGGCTCTTAGAAGGTTCAGTCAGGGTATGAAAGTGGCGGTAGAAATTACCTTAATGGCTGCAGAGGCCGGGCTTATCGATGTGGAAAAAGAAACTATATCCATAGGAGGCACTGATAGAGGGGTAGATACCGCTATTGTGGTGAAACCTGCTTATGCCAGAAACTTTTTAGATTTCGAAATCAGGGAGATTTTGGCTAAACCCAGAATTGGATGACGAACTTTCTTTTCATTCCCGAAATCAGTAATCGGGAATCCGTCTCCTTTTGTCATTCCCGAAATCTTCAATCGGGAATCCAAAAGTCTTGCTGAGGGAGGATTTGTCTCCTTCAGTAGTTTTCCATTCTTTTATGTTTTTAGTTTTTTCTTTGATTTTTCTCAGGAGGTAATAGGGAGTTGTTTCTCCTTTATAGTTCTGTTTTAGATTCCTGATAGAAACATTCAGGAATGAC
>DAOSVE010000102.1:1832-5282 GCA_035593465.1 Candidatus Atribacteria bacterium
ACATTCAGGAATGACAGGCAAGGGAAGGGGGCTTGCCCCTTTATAGTTCTGTTATAATCTTTATGCAGTGTTTATATTATAATGATTCTAAAAGGTGTGTAAACGATGAGGAAAAAGAATGGATGAAAAGGCTAATCTTTTGCCCAAATCAGAAAAATTAACAGAGGATAGTAATATTCCTCTTTATCACCAGTTGAAGAATATTATCAAAGCTCAAATTATTACCGGTGCTATTCAGCCAGGAGATAAAATTCCTTCTGAAAGTGAATTGGGTGAAAGATACGGAGTAAGTAGGATAACAGTAAGACAGGCTATCAACTCTCTGGCACAGGAAGGTTACCTGTATCGCAAGCAAGGAGTGGGGACTTTTGTTACTTCTCCTAAGCTGCGGCGAAGGCTTCCTCGACTCTACAGCTTTAGTGAAGACATGCGAGAATTAGGGCTGGAGCCCAGCTCTCAAGTATTAGAACAGAAGGTAATAGAGGCTAATGAGGAAATGGCAGAGATTTTGAAATTGCCTCCCGGGGATCGAAGAGTTAACAAGTTGGTTAGGGTAAGGTTAGCTAATGAATCGCCTATCTTATTAGAGAAAACTTTTATTCCTTATTATCTTTGTCCTGACTTGACTAAAGAAGATTTAGAAAAGGGCTCTCTTTATTCTTTGTTGAGAGAAAAATACAATCTTTTGCTCGACCATGCTTTCGAAACTTATGAGGTGGGAAAAATTCGCAAAGAAGAGGCTAAGGTTTTAAAGTGCCCGGTTGGTCTACCTGCCTTTGTTATTGAAAGATTGACTTATTTAAAGACTGAAGTTCCTGTAGAATGGACTAAATCGGTAGCAAGAGGAGACCGCTTGCGGTTTACAGTGAGGTTGGTAGCCGATCAAGCTCAAATTCGCCGAGAAATAGAATTTTAGGAGGTTTTATATGGTTAAAACAATTTTTTTGGGGATAGACTTAGGAGGAACTAATACCAAAGTAGCTTTAGTGGATAGTGAAGGAACAATTCTGGAAAGAAGTATCATTCCCACTCGAGCTATGCGGAAAGCAGAAGAAGTAGTAAAAGATATTGCCTCAGAAGCTATGAAGTTGCGAAAAAGATTTGAGGAGCGAGGTTTTAAAGTGCAGGCCGCGGGTATCGGGATTCCTGGTCTTATTGACTGGGAAAAAGGGATTTGCCTTTTACTTCCTAATTTTCCCAACAAATGGAGAGATGTTCCCATCCGGGAGTGGTTAGAAGAAGAGCTGTCTTTACCGGTAGCAGTAATTAATGATGTGAGAGCCATAACTTTAGCTGAGAAAAGGTTTGGAGCGGGAAAAGACGTACAGAGCTTGGTGATGGTGGCTATCGGTACAGGAATTGGAGGAGGAGTGGTATTGGATGGTGACCTCTATATTGGAAAAGATGGAGCAGCAGGGGAATTTGGACACATCACAGTAGAGCCGAACGGAGTACGCTGTGGATGTGGTAGCCGAGGGTGTTTAGAAGCTTATTCTTCAGGACCTGCTATGGTAGCGCAAGCTTTGCGAGCTTTAGTTCAGCAAAATGATACTCTAATTCGAGATTTGGTAGGAGATGACCTTAGTCGGGTTAATCCCAAAGTTATTGCCGAAGCTGCTCAGAAAGGGGATAAAGTGGCTACGGAAATAATTGAGCGAGCTGGTTCTTACATTGGCCAGGCTCTTTCTTGTATCTGTCTGGTAGTTAATCCGGAGATGATAGTTATTGGAGGAGGGGTAGCACAGGCTGGAGAATTACTTTTTAGAAGTATTGAGCAAGGTTTACGAGAGAGACTTTTTATGATTCCAGTGGACACTATCCAATTTGTTCCAGCCCAATTAGGTATGGATGCGGGTGCTGTTGGTACGGCTACCTGGGCAAAAGAAAGGTTAAAAAAGGGGGCTATAGGATGAGTGACACTCTTAAAGTGGGAGTAATAGGCACTGGTTTTATTGGTCCGGCTCACATCGAAGCTTCTCGGCGGACTTTTTTAGCTGAAGTGGTGAGTTTAGCTGATATAAACGAAGAGGTAGCTCACCAAAAAGCCAATCAATATGCAGTAAGAAAATACTATGGTGACTATCAAAACCTCTTACAGGACGAAGAAGTGGAAGTAGTGCATGTCTGTACTCCTAATTATCTTCACTATCAGATGAGTAAAGATGCGCTTCTCGCTGGAAAACACGTAATTTGTGAAAAGCCTTTAGCTATGAATCGCCAGGAAGCGGAAGAATTAGTAGAATTGGCTGATAAGAAAGGATTAGTAAACGCTGTTCATTTCAATATTCGCTACTACCCCCTGGCTCGTGAGGCACACGAGATGGTTAAAGGAGGAGAAGTGGGAAAAGTATTAGCTGTTCACGGTTCTTACCTTCAGGACTGGCTTTTCTATGAAACTGATTATAACTGGAGATTAGAGCCACAGTTGAGTGGTGATTCTCGGGCTATAGCTGACATTGGTTCACACTGGTTAGATTTGGTAGAATATGTTACTCAAAAGAAAATAGCAGAGGTTTTTGCTGATTTTGCCACTTTTCACAAAACCAGAAAGAAACCTTTAAAACCAGTAGAAACCTATGCCGGTAAAATACTGCAGCCGGAAGATTATCAAGATGTGCCTATTTCTACCGAAGATTATGCCAGCGTTCTGTTGCACTTTGAAGATGGGGCTCATGGAGTATTAACCGTAAATCAGGTAGCAGCAGGGAGGAAAAATCGCTGTTCTTTTGAGATTGATGGTTCACGTTCGGCTCTCTTCTGGGATTCGGAAAGACCTAATGAGCTGTGGATAGGAAGAAGAGACCGGGCTAATGAGTTACTCCTAAAAGACCCATCTCTCGTTAGTGAGGAAACGAGAAAAATTATTTCTTTCCCGGGAGGACATAATGAAGGATTCCCTGATACTTCTAAGCAGCTTTTCCGGGAAATTTATCAGTATATTTTAGAAGGAAAAAGAGAGAATTCCTCTTTCCCCACTTTTAAAGATGGGCTTAGAGAAGTTGTTCTCTGCGAGGCTATCCTCCACAGTGCTAAAGAAGAAAAGTGGGTTAAAGTTAACTAAAAGGGGAGTGAGCAAATGAAATTAGGTTTTATGACTGCTTGTCTACCAGAAATGAAGTTAGAGGAGATAGTTAAGTGGGCAAAAGATAAAGGATTTGGTATGTTAGAGGTGGCTTGCTGGCCTCGAGTTTTTGAAAAGAGAAGATATGCTGGTACTCAACACATTGATGTAGAAAATTTTACTGAAGAAAAAGCACAGGAAATAAAAGAACTCTTTCGCAATAATCATTTGGAGATATCATCTCTCGGCTATTATCCCAATAACCTGGATCCGGATTTAGAAAGTCGTCGTTTTTATCATGAGCATTTGAAGAAAGTTATCCAAGCGGCGGAGAAGTTAGGAGTAAAAGTGGTGGGAACTTTTGTAGGAAGAGACCCCCGTATGAATGT
>DAOSVE010000103.1:0-5212 GCA_035593465.1 Candidatus Atribacteria bacterium
TGGCTGAGGAGTTTGGGGAGTCTACTAACTCCGTTCGCTTAGAGCTCAATCGGCTCACTCAAGCTGGTCTTCTCACCTCCGCGGAAAATGGGAGGACTAAAGTATATCAGGCCAACCCCAACCATCCTCTTTTTCCTGAAATCCAGAGTATGGTGCGCAAATTCACTGGGATTGACCAGCTCATCCCCCAGGTTCTCTCCCAATTAGGGGAGATTCATTCTGCTTTTGTAACTGGTGACTATGCCCGGGGGATAGACTCTGGTATCATTGACCTGGTCATAGTAGGGAAAGTGGATGAGCTTTACCTAAAGAAGCTTATAGATAAAGCAGAACAGCTCATCCATCGCAAAATCCGTTTTCTGGTTTTAAGTGATGAGGAGTTAGAGAAGCTTAAAAGTACTCTGAAAATAGAGGAAGCCATTCCTTTGTGGGAGGAGAAAAGCAGTGAGGAGTGAGGGTGAAAGTATCTTACTGTTACTCCCTTCCGCCATTCCCGAAATGCAGGCGGGAATCCACCCCCGCTGTCATTCCCGAAATCTTCAATCGGGAATCCACTGAGAAGAGGCTTTTCCTTCTCAGTATGAGTGGTAGAATAGCTTAAAATTGAACATCCAAAGGGGAAAGAAGAAATGGGAAAAGTAGTTGTAACCGGTGGAGCCGGGTTTATTGGCTCCCATTTAGCTGAGGAGCTATCAAAGCGAGGACATAAAGTCGCTATCCTGGATAACCTCTTCACCGGTAAGAGAGAAAACGTAGAACCGTTACTTAAAGAAGGAAAGGTAGAGTTCATCCAGGGTAGCATTACCGACTCTCCCCTCCTTTATAAGTTGTTCCAAGATGTGAGCTATGTTTTTCATGAGGCAGCTATCCCCAGTGTTCCCCGGAGTGTAGAAAACCCTCAGGCTTCTCATGAGGCAAATATAACCGGGACTTTGAATGTACTTTTGGCAGCTAAAGATACCGGAGTTAAAAAAGTGATTTATGCCTCATCCTCTTCTGTATATGGTGATACTCCAACTCTACCTAAAAAAGAAGATATGCCACCCAATCCTCTCTCACCTTATGCAGTTACCAAGCTGAGCGGGGAATATTATTGCCGGGTATTTCACCGGGTTTACGGGCTTCCTACCGTGTGCCTGCGCTATTTCAATGTCTATGGTCCACGGCAAGACCCTGCCTCTCAATATGCTGCTGTCATTCCCCGATTTATCAACAGAGTTCTGGAAAATAAACCTCCCATAATTTTTGGGGATGGCGAGCAAACCCGAGATTTTACCTTTGTTAAAGACGTAGTAGAGGCAAATATTCTGGCAGCCGAGAGTAATGCTTATGGTGTTTATAATATCGGAAGAGGTGAGCGTATCTCCATAAACAAACTGGCGGAAATAATCATCCAGCTGGTGGGAAATAATATTGAGCCAGTCTATCAAGAGGCAAGGTCTGGAGATGTAAAACACAGCCTGGCAGACATTTCCCGAGCCAGAACTTTTGGTTATAATCCAAAGTGGAGTTTAGAAGAAGGATTAAGAGAAACAGTTAACTTTATGCGCAGAAAAGTAATCCGTGAAGAGTAATGGGTGAAGGGTGATGAGTGAAGAGTGGGAAAAGATGGGGGGAGGAGTATTAAAACCTATAAAAGATTGGTTCTCCCGTCAAGGGCGAGGGAAGAAGAAGGAATCAAAGGAGAGGGAAAAGAAAAAGGAGTTATGAGGGGGCGTTTTGAGAGAAAAGAGTTTTTTATGGAGGGGAAAAATGTCCTTATTGCTGGAAGTAGGCCGATATGGAAAAGATAAAAATTTTTGTGATAAAGAAAGTCATGCTATACTCTCGATTAATGACTATTGACTATTGACTGCCGACTGTTGTTAAGACTCTCGATTAATGACTCCTGACTATGAATAGCCGTGATATAATAACATCGGATGCAAGATTTTACGAGGAGGATAGCAATGAGGGCTGAGATGATTGAGGAGATAAGTCAGTATGTAGCTCTGGACAAAAACTCCTTGCTGGACAAAGGTATCGAGTCACTTTTAAGGGAAAAGAAGAGGGGAGTTATGCTTGACCGACTGGAAATACTTTCTCGGTATAAGGTTTCCTCAGCAGAGGAATTAGAAAGAAAAATTCGGGAGGGAGAAATAGAGGAGCATCCAGCCTGGGAAGACTTAATAATCCTGGAAAATCTTGATTCTGCACTGGAAAAAATAAATGGTTATCTTGCAAGTTTATCAGCGTCAACTTGAAGTAGCAAGGCAAAAATTTGGTGACATCGTAAGTGAAGGTGAAATCCTTTATACAGAAAGCAAAGAGCCATTAAAGTTAAGGCTAAGTATAGTGGATGGCTCAATTGTAGACGTTTTTTACTCTTCTAGAGGTAAATACTCCTATCATTGGGATAGACCCTCATGCCTTATGAACAAGGTATAAGGGCCATAATAGATGATGCTAAGGCTCGAAAGATGGCAGAAAAGCAGTGATGCGTGAGGAGTGGGGATTAATCAGTAATGAGTAATGAGTGATGCGTGAGTGGTGAGGGTGAGCGGTTCGCAACTTGACCTAAAAGGGTTGACTAAAAGGAGGCAGAGATGCTAAAAGTTAAGGATTTAAGTATGGATGACTTGGAATACTTGATAGAGCAAAAGGTTTTAGAAATACTCGGAGATCCTGATTCCGGGATAGAATTAACAGATGAGTTCAAGAAGAAATTAGCAGAACGTCTGGAGAAACCGTCCAGAAGAATTTCTCATAAAGAGGTATTAGAGGAATTTGGCCAGGATTGAATGGACGGAAGAAGCGGTAAGGGATCTCAAGGTAATCGAAAAGCAAGTAGGGCGAAGGATTCTTAAGAAACTCAGCTGGTTTTCTGAGAATTTTGAAACAATTGTTCCTGAGCCATTAAGTGGAGAGTTTAAAGAAACTTACAAATTACGGGTAGGTGATTGGCGGGTTATATATACAATTGAAAACGGAGTCATAGTAATCCAAAGTATTGGTCATCGAAGAGAAATCTACAAGATACAGTAATCAGTGATGTGTGAGGGTGAAAGTGAAAGTGAATGTAAAAAATGATAGAAAGTAATAACGTATCACACCTCTCATCTTGCAGCATTTATCACATATTATATGGTATTATTTGGTTGGAGGTGATGTTGTGTCAAAGCTAGAGCTGGAGATACCTGAGGAGCTGGTTTAGTCACTGAAGATTCCAAGAGATGAAGTTCCGGCGAGACTGAAAAGAGAGTTAGCTCTGCGGCTCTATGAGAAGGGCTCGCTTAGCTTTGGAAAAGCCCGTGAACTTGCTGGGATGACCAAGTGGGAGTTTTCCTATCTTTTGGGGAAGAAGAGATTCCTCGCCACTATGATCTTGAAGAGTTTAACAAAGACCTCAATACCCTGGAAAAGCTGGATTGACTGTGATCTGTAATTCTTCGATATTGATTGCCTTGAGTGCAATTGGTCGGCTGGATCTGTTGAGAAAACGATGTAAGGATGCGAAACTAATAGTCCCCGCTGCAGTATGGAAAGAAATAGTATAGATTATGGAGAGGCTGAAGTCATAGCCTTGACGCTGGAGAAAAAGACGGATTTAGTTCTGCTTGACGAGAAAGAGGCAAGAGAAGTTGGGTTTCCGGATTTTGGGAACGGTGGGTTTACTCATAGGGGCAAAACGAGAGGAATTATATTATTTAAAGTGATATACTAATTATTATGAAACTTGATGAAAACTTAAAAAATCAATTGATAGAGAGGCTGAAACCTCTAAATCCTGAAAAGGTAATCCTTTTTGGTAGTTACGCCTATGGAGAGCCATCAAAAGATAGTGATATTGATTTGATTGTGGTAACCGATGATGATATTATGCCAAGTAATTTCGATGAAAAAATGCAGATTTACTTGAAGGTCTCTAATGTACTTACAGATATACAAAGAGAGATCCCTATTGACCTTATCGTGCACACAAAACCGATGCATAAAAGATTTATAGAGCTTAATAGTATGTTTTACCGCGAAATAGCTGAGGAGGGAATCGTAATATATGAAAGAAATAACTGAGGAATGGCTCGAAAGGGCATATGATGATATTGAGACTATGGGTGAGATCATAGATAATCCTCGCCTGACAAATATTGTGGCTCTTCACTCTCAGCAAGCTATAGAGAAATCTCTGAAGGCAGTTATAGAGGAGCTCGAAATAGGAGCTATCAAAACTCATAATTTGGAAAAATTGTTTGCTACCGTAGATGATTTTATACAATTTGAAGTTGATTGGGATTTAGTTAAGAAACTTGATGCGCTATATATCGATGCTCGCTATCCATCAGAATGGGGAATATTGTCATATGGAAAACCGACCATGGAAGATGCAAGAAAATTTTACGAATTGGCAATGGAAATATACGATATGGTCAAGAATTTTTTGAGGTCATATTCAGAATGAGAAATAACCTGCAAAACAGCATTTACCAATGCTTGATTTCTTTCGCTGGAGTGTTTATCTCCAGCGTAATTAGTTTTCTTCACCTATTTTTGCTTTCGTCTTTAGCACCGCAGGCACGCTGGATGCTTTTCCCAGCGTTGTTTTTCCAGATTCACTGGTGGAGCTTTTCCCACCAGTGGTCTTTGCTTTTTATCTTTTATTTTTTTGCCCTTTCCTTTTCCTCCTCCCGCCCCTGGAGGGAGGGAGTTAGAGGGAGGGGGAAAATTGCTGAAGAAATATGATTTTGAGGGAAAGACACCCTCACCTTAGTCCTCTTCCCGTCAAGGGAGAGGGAAAGAAAAAAGAAAGAAAGGGGTTATAAGGGGGTCTTTCCCCCTTTATAGTTATTGTAATGGATTTTGCGGTTAACTATAATGTCAGAAAAATGTTTCTCAGATTAATCAAAAATTTAAAAAACAAGCAGGTGGACGCAAATGTCTGAAGATGTTGCTCATCATGCATCACGCATAACTGGTAACTCAGTTGTTTGTATCATCGGTCTGGGATATGTGGGCTTGCCGCTTCTTGAGGCTTTCTCCCAGAAACTCAAAGTAATTGGCTTTGATATCAATGCTGAGAAGGTAGATAAATTACTCAGCCAGCAGCCGACAAATAGCTCCCTCGCCACTGGACTCTCGACCCCAGACTCCGGACTCTCGACTAACTTGACTTTTACCACCGACCCCAAAGAAATAGGCAAAGCTGATTTTATCATCATCTGCGTCCCCACCCCGG
>DAOSVE010000104.1:0-5015 GCA_035593465.1 Candidatus Atribacteria bacterium
GCAAAACCTGTTATAATTTCTCTCCGAAAAGATTGCTACACCAAGCAAGCAAACGAAGCTCGCAACGACGGTTTAGTAGGGATTATCACATAATTATTCTTTGCTATACTGCAGAAAAGGCGGAGTGTGAACTAAGAAAACATTATTGTGAGTTTTATGATTAACTATAATGTCGAAAAATAAAGGGGGGTTTAAAGTAAACCCCCCAAGGTCAAATTTTTCACAGATTCACTACTACTTTGATTGATTCTTCCTTGTGTTCGTGGGCAAACTGTAGAGCTTTTTGAGTTTCTTCTAAGGTAAAACGATGAGTAATCAAAGATTGGAGGTTTACTTTTCCAGCATTCAATAAATCTACGCAACCAAGGTAGGCATTAGCGTAACGGAAAACCCCCAGGATATCCAGTTCTTTATCCACCACTTTTAAAAGCTCAAAATCAAAATGAGTTTGAGAAGGAAGACCGATGAGGACCACTCTCCCTCCTTTTCTGGTGACATCCACAGTGAGTTGAGAAGTGGGAATACCTCCTGCAGTCTCAAAGACTACATCTACTCCCCGACCCTGAGTTAGCTCTTTTACTCGAGACTTTATATCCTCTTTTTGAGCATTTATCGTGAATTTTGCTCCCACCTCTTCTGCTTTCTTCAAGCGGAAGTCAAAAACATCCACTGCTATGATTCGGGTAACTCCTCGAGCTGAAAGAGCTTCGATAGTTACAAGTCCTATAGGGCCGCTACCTAAAACCAGAGCTACCTCTCCTGGCTCTACATATGCCCGGTGAGTGGCATATACTCCTACAGCTAGGGGTTCAACCAGTGCTCCTTCTTCAAAACTCACGTTTGGTCCTATGAGGTAAGTAAAATTGGCCGGGTGAGTTACATATTCGCAAAAAGTCCCATTCACCGGGGGAGTAGCCCAGAAAACTACATCCGGGCAGAGATTATATCTACCAGAGCGACAGAACTCGCACTTTCCGCAGGGAACACCAGGCTCCATAGTAACCCGGTCTCCGGGTTTTAAATTTTTGACTTTCTTTCCTATCTCCACTACTTCTCCGGCGCACTCATGGCCCAGAATAAAAGGAGGCTTCACCACGTAGTCGCCGATTCTCCCCTCCACAAAGTAATGAACGTCAGAGCCACATACTCCTACGCTTTTTATCCGTACCAGTACCTCTTCTTCTCTGGGGATAGGAATAGGCAACTCTTCAATCTCTATTTGCCCGATTCCTTTCATAACTGCTGCTTTCATGGTTTGAGCCATATAATTTCCTCCTTTCAAGACACTGCTTCCATAATTTTAGTCAAGAAATACTCTTCCGGGACTGCTCCTTCAAAAGACATCTGTTCATTGATTACTATTTTAGGCACTGCTCTCACTCCGTAGCGATAAGCCAGATGGGGAAATTCTTCTACCTCTATCATTGCCGAACGTACTTTTTCTCCCTCTATAGCCATTTTGTGTCCCAGAACCACTGCCTGCGGGCAATAGGGACAGGTAACGGTCACAAAAGTCTGGATATTAACTTCTCTGGTTAGGGAGCTCAAAAAATCCTTACTCTCTTTCTTTAAATCGGTTTGCCCCCGGGAAACCCATATCAGGGTCTCTATAAAACCAGAAAATTCATAGCCAGCTGGAATTCCATAAAAGCGGATACCATAATCTTTTTCTCCTTCCACTACTATGGCTGGTATTTTATCAATGCCATAAAGATTTGCTTTATCCTTATCTAAAAGAAAGTTATAAGTCTCGAGATGGAGAAGAGGAGAAAGAGCTACTACCTCTTCTAAGAGTGAGCGTACACTGTGGCAGGTTTCACACTCTAATTCCTGAGTAAAAAACTTCAGACTCACCTTACGGGATAAGTTTTCCTTCAGAAAGTTAACCAGAGTTTCTTTATCCTTATCCTGTAAAAACAAATTTACCACCCCTATCCTAAGATACTTTCCAGTTTTCTTTGGAAACCAGGGAGATTATCTAGATCCCCACCGGGACAATCTTCACCATAACGCAAAAACCCCTGGCGGTCTACCAAAAAGACTGCCCACCGAGCCAGAGAATCCTTCCTCCACACCCCAAAAGCTTTAATCAATTGAGCACCAGGGTCACTCCATAGAGGGAAAGGGAGGTTATTTCTTTCTATGAATTCTCGTTGGGCAAAAAAGGTATCTGAGCTTATAGGTATTAAAGTGCCCTTCTTTTTTTCTATCTCTTCTTTTAGAGAAAGGTAGTGGGGGAGTGTCTGACTTCCCTGAGGGCTGAAAACCGAATCAAAAAAGAGGATTACTCCTGCTTTACCTTGGAGGAGCTGGGAAAGAAGAACTGAATTACCGGTAGTATCAGTTAACCAGCCATCAGGAGAAGGACTATTAAGACAAGGTTTGTTTTGCCACAGAAAATACAGGGCTTCTTCCATAAAGAAAGGTAAGTCATCAGGACCCTGGGCAGTGATAATATTTCCATCTACCATAACTGGTAAGTCGGTAAAATCTCCTCCTGCGTTATTCACGTCATCTTTAATGGATACAAGTCCTGCTATCCTTTTTCCTCTTACAATATCGGCAGAGACCAGCACCCAAGGGCCCCGCGAAATAGCCCCTACTAATTTTCCTCCCTGATAGAATTCTCTGACTAAATTGAGCACCACTGGAAGACGACGCAAATAATCGGGAGCGAAACCACCAGGTATAATCACTCCGTCAAAGTCTCGAGGATTAACTAAAGAGATAGCCATTTCTGCTCGCGCCGGAAAACCATGACGGCCATAAAAAGTCTCTTCTACATTTACCCCTACTAATTTTGCTTCTATTCCTGCTTCTCGCAGACGGAGCAGGGGATACCATAGCTCCAATTCTTGGTATTGACTTTCTACCAAAACTATTATCCGGCGCACAGCCATTTTTTATCCCTCCTTTTCTTTTAGCTCTCGCTTCATACTTTGAAGACGCAAAAAATGTTTTTTCTCCTCTTTAATAACTTTATCTAACCATTCTCTTTTCTCTGGAGAAACCATGGGAATAAGTCCTTGATAGAAAAGGATGCTTTCTTTTTCTATTTCTATACCTATTTCTAAAGCATCTTCCATCTTTATCCCTACAGGGGTAAGGTTCATTCCTCTTAGCACTTGGTCCAGAATTCCACTTTCTACAATTGCTCCCAGATAGTTGATACTCTCATCAGTAGTAGAAAAGACAATTTCTACGCCCTCATCAAGCTCTTTCTGCAGGTTAGTAAAAAAATCCAGATGTTTTTTTTCTTCCTCTCCTAAGAAGGAAAAAACCTCTCGGGCAGAAGGAGAAGAAGTTAATTGTGCCAGCTGACAATAAAAATCTATACCCCTTCTTTCTAACTCTTTAGCCGTTTCCAGGATTTCAGAAGGAGAAAAACGTAATACCATTTCTATCACATCCCTTCCTATCTTTAGCTGTAGTATGAGGGAGATATCTCCCTCATACTTACTGCCTCGTTACTGGTAATCGCTTGATGTGCGATGCTTTTGACTTGATTTAAATTCTATCCTGTGGGGATGCCATCCCTTAAACTGCAGGCACCCGAAGATACCTTGCTGGTCCAGGATTTTATCAGGCCTGGCCTGCGCTACCTAAGAGCTCGCACTTAGCGATATACATTTTCTTGAGTTCTTCCCGAGCATAACCTAAATACTTGCGAGGGTCAAACTCCTTGGGATTTTCAGCTAAATATTTTCTAATCATAGCTGTCATTACCAGCCGCCCATCGGAATCGATATTGACTTTGCATACCGCTGATTGAGCAGCACGATGAACCTGGTCTTCAGGTACACCAACGGCATCCTCTAGTGCTCCTCCGTACTGATTAATAATATCTACATATTTCTTCAATACTGAAGAAGCTCCATGGAGCACAATGGGGAAACCAGGGAGCCGACGTTCTACCTCTTCCAGAATGTCAAAACGAAGGGTGGGGAAGGGTTCACCGGGTTTTAGCTTAAACTTATAGGCTCCATGAGAAGTACCGATGGAAATGGCTAAGCTATCTACCCCCGTCCGGCCTACAAAATCCTCTACTTGTGCAGGGTCAGTGTAGTGAGAAACGCTTGAAGAAACGTCTTCTTCAATTCCAGCCAGGACACCCAGTTCTCCTTCTACTGTTACGTCATAGGCATGAGCATATTCCACTACTTTTCTGGTTATGGCTACATTTTCTTCATAGGGAAGATGAGAGCCATCAATCATCACATTAGAAAATCCGTAGTCCACACAGGATTTCGCTAACTCAAAAGAATCTCCATGGTCTAAGTTTAAAGCAATGGGGATGTTACTTCCCATTTCTCGAGCCATTTGTACTGCTCCAGGAACCATATAGCGCAACAGGGTTTGGTTAGCATACTGACGGGCACCCTTGGAAATTTGCAAAATTACCGGTGAATTGCATTCCACACAGGCAGTAATAATAGCCTGCAGCTGCTCCATGTTATTAAAATTGTAACCTGGCACAGCATATTTTCCGGCCAGAGCCTTTTTAAACATTTCCCGAGTATTGACCAATCCCAGCTCAGTAAAATGAACAGCCATTATTATTTCCTCCCTCTTTCGATTTATGTTATCATTGTTGTAAACAATTCTCTCTTATTTTACAACTTTCTTCAAGTAGTGTGTAATTTTACACTAACATAAAATGCAGGAGAAATACTGAAAAGGATTATGGTGATAACCATGTGGGAGAGCAACTTATTTCTGTCGTTGAGAACCTCACTTGTTCCTTGTCGAACAGTCGCGTTTCTTAAGGGAGGGGTTGTTCTGCCTCCCCACACCTTGCAGAGACGAAAAAAAGAGGTTTATAAAGAGCGCCTCCCTTTGTAGTTTTGACATTATATTAGAATAAATATAAATGGAGCTTCGTTTCTCTTGACATTCTTCTTACCTTTGAGTATATTTATTGAGACACGGGCGATAAGGTCGCCGGTGTAGCTCAGCTGGTAGAGCAGCTGACTTGTAATCAGCAGGTCGTCCGTTCGAGTCGGATCACCGGCTCC
>DAOSVE010000105.1:0-4937 GCA_035593465.1 Candidatus Atribacteria bacterium
TAGGTCTTCAGTAAGCCACTTATCTATGGTTTCTTTATAGGGATCCAGTTTACCCCTACGGGTATGAATAGCTTTCTTCTTGATGTTGAAATCCTCCCTTTCTACATACTTCCGAACCGTTCGGAAGTTAAATCCTGTTTCTTGGGCTATCCTTCTCAATGATTTACCTTTTTCATTATGTTCAAATCTGATATGATATATTTGCTCCATTGTTAGCATCCCTTTCTTTACCCCCTTTAGATTCAGCATCTAAAAGGGTAGTTTATTTTAAGGGTGCTGGCAATGGAGTTTCTATTTCCTGCTGTATTTTTTAACTTCCACTGTGCTACATTTCTATTCTACCAAACACATCTGCGTAAAAACAAAAAACATAATCCTACAGCACTACTACTATTTTTTTTGGGATATAATATCAGGAAAAATAGAAAGTTAATGGTGAGGAGGTTAACATGGAAGAAAACATAGAACACTCTATAAAACAAAAAGAAGTACCTTCAAAATTTAGAGAAGGAATGGTTGCTTCCTTGCCAATCTTTATTGGATATATACCGGCCGCGGTGACTTTCGGACTATTAGCAAAATCAACAGGATTAACTTTGCTAGAAACATTTCTTTTTTCTGCCTTAGTATTTGCCGGTGCCAGCCAGTTTATGGCTTTACAACTCATCCAGGGAGGGGCAGGACCGGCTCAAATCGTTGTAGCCACTTTAATTATGAACTTTCGCCACTTCCTTATGAGTTCACACCTATCCACTATTTTCCCTATAAAAGAAAAGCCCTGGCTTCTTCCCTTTTTGAGCTTTGGTGTAACTGATGAATCCTTCGCGTATTTCTCCACCTCTCATACTCCTATGGGAGTCGATTTTATTTTAGGCCTTGAATATTCAGCTTATGCTGGCTGGGTAGGAGGAACCGTAGTGGGTTATTTATTTGGTAATATTTTACCTCCTATCTTTCAGGCCAGTATGGGAATAGCACTTTATGCTCTTTTCGTTGCTCTACTCATCCCTGAAGCTAAAAAATCTTTTTCGATAACAATAGTCGCTATAATAGGGGGGCTGACGCATTCTTTTCTTACCTGGCTTAAATTTTTTTCTCCGGGCTGGAATATAATTCTGGCCATTTTAATAGCTGCTAGTGCTGGAGCCTGGATAGTAGATGAGGAGGAAAATCAATGAATAACATTAAAATAATTATAGGGATGATGCTGGTCACTTTTCTTCCTCGTTATCTTCCTTTTCTGGCTTTTTCTCGGCTCAATATTCCCCGACCGCTTAAAAAACTTTTACAATATATCACTCCCGCTGCTTTAGGAGCATTAATACTTCCCGGGGCAATAACGGCTATCCCCGATTACCCCCTTGCAGCTACTGCAGGTATCGTTACAGCAATAGCCTGTTCTTGGTTCAGAGGAGAAATTTCCCTGACTGTATTTTTATCAGTAATAGCTACCTTAGTCGGTTTATACTTCTCCGGCTATTGAGTTTGCAGTCACTGCAAACTACTATGTTGGTAATATAAGGTCCTCTCTTCCATGGCTTTTTGTCATTCTGAAATTCAGCCGGGAATCCATATGCTTCCAAGGTAGTGTTTTTTCTCTCCCGGTAGTATCTGTTTTTTATTATATTTGTTGTTTTCTTAAAGGGGGTAATAAGGGGCTATTTCCCCTTTTAATCGGTTATAAAGAGATTCCCACTTATTGCTAATAATAGATTTTGCGAGATACTACTATACCATTATGTAGTAGGGTTACCTAATTTTCATTAATTTTCGGGAGTTGTATCTCATAAATGTGAGACCATCTCTTACCAGTCACAAACAAGCGGTTATTTTCAGCATCGTAAGCAATTCCATTTGGGACGTCTTCTCCAGTATTTCTTTTTTCCTCGAGTGAGGCAAGGTCAATACACCCTACCACTTCACCACTCTGAGGATCGATAATTATAATAATATCAGTATGCCAGACATTGGCATAAATCTTACCGTTAATGTATTCTAACTCATTAAGCTGGTCAATGGGTCTATTTCCCAGTTTGACAGGTAATTCTTTCATTAAAGAAAAATTTACAGGGTCAAGAAACCGCAACAAATGGGAACCATCACTTACAATAAAACAATTACCATCATAGGTAATACCCCACCCTTCATAAGGATAATAGAGGGTTTTTTCGAGTTCCAAAGTATCTTTACAGTAAAGAAAGACAACTTTCGATTTCCAGGTCAATTGAATCAAATTAGAATCCACAAGAGCAAGACCTTCTGCAAAATACCGGCCTTCAACTTCTACCAAATGGATAATTTCTCCAGTAGTAAGGTCAATCTTCCTTAAACTTGACTCACCATATAAGCCAGTACTTTCGTATAAAAAACCGTCTTCATAGACCAATCCCTCAGTAAAAGCTTGAGGATCATGAGGATAAATAGCTACCACTTGAGCCGGGTAATGAGGAATATCTTCGTTACGGGAGAGATGCAAAGCAAGCGAGTCATAACACCAGGCATCCAATCTCACAAAAATAACAAAGAGCCACACAGTAACTCCCAGTATTTTACAAGTAGCTTTATAAGAAAGAACAAAGTTCTTCATACCTTTTATATCATATCATAATTTTTGTTTTGAGCTAAAGCCTTTTGTAGCTAAGCCAGATACCAACAAATAAAATGAGGTATAATGGTTTTAAATAAGAAATTTCAAAGGAGGAATGCTTGTGGATTACACCTATCAGGAAATACTCAAGCAATCTACTACCTGGGAAAAGACCCTGCATTATCTAAAAGAGCAAGAAAATTATTTCTCTCAATTTTTAGCAGAAACATACGATAATGTCATTTTCACTGGATGTGGAAGCTCCTATAACCTCTCTCTTGTTGCCAGCCATTTCTGGCAAACAGGGAAACAAATTCCTGCCAGAGGAGTGCCTGCTTCTGAAACTTTTCTCTTTCCTGGAGGGGTATTTTTACCCCGGAACCGATACCTTCTTTTTGGTATTTCTCGCTCAGGAGAAACTACAGAAACAGTCAAAGCTCTTCAGCACTTCCAGGATAAATTTAAAGGGAAAACTGTAGGAGTAAGCTGCGAAGAAAATTCCTCTCTTCTAAAAGCAGCTGATTATCAAATATCTCTCCCTTTTGCTCACGAAGAAAGCGTGGTAATGACTCAATCTTTTCCCAGTATATTGTTATCCTTCCTCTTCTTGTCTCTCCTAGAGAGCAAAAGTACTGATAATTTATCCCTTCTCCCTGAAATTTTGGAAAAATATCTTTCATCTGGAGAAAAAACTATAAAAGATTTAGTTTCTAATCTTTCTTTTGATAAATTTATATTTTTAGGTAATGGCCCTTACTACGGTATCGCCTGGGAAGGCTCCCTAAAGCTCAAAGAAATGAGTCTAACTTCTACTGAGACCTTCCATTTTCTGGAATTTCGCCATGGTCCTAAATCAGTCGTAGATGAGAAAACTTTAATCATTGCTCTATCTTCACAGAGAGCTTTTTCCTGGGAAAAAGAAGTAATGATGGAGATGATGGACTTAGGAGCCACCATTCTTCATCTAGGAAAAAATCCTCTTAACTCTCCCCGAGCAATAGAAATAACATTTTCAGAAGAGATTTTAGACGATTTTTCCCTCCCGGTGCTATATTTACCTTTCTTGCAACTTCTGGGCTATTATCGAGCAAAGAATAAGGGGTTAAATCCTGATACCCCAAGATACCTGGCTAAAGTGGTAAAAATATGAGGTGGGGAATTAAGGGTAAAATCGTTACTCCTCAAGAAGTAATTCCTGGCTTGGTGATAGTGAGAGAAAATCGCATCGAGGACGTTCTATCCCATCCGGGGGGTGAAGATTTGGAAGTAGTTTATGACTTTGAAGATAATTTCATATTCCCCGGCCTTGTGGATTTACACCTCCACGGTCTTCAGGGAGAGGATGTTACTGAAGGTGGGGTAAAGAGTATTCAGAAAATCAGCACTCTCCTGCCCTTTTCCGGGGTTACTTCTTTTCTTCCTACCACCTTAACTACTGATTTAGCAACTCTTCTTAAAATTGTTGAGGAAACTAAAGCCTGGGGAGGGAGTTCCTCTTCAGGAGCTCGAATGCTGGGCCTTCACTTAGAAGGCCCTTATTTATCGTCAGGAAGAAGAGGAGCTCATAATTCCACCTACTTAAGGGAGCCCCACCAAGAAGAGATAAAATCCTTACTTCAAAAAGGAGAAGGAATAATTAAAAGAATAACCATAGCTCCTGAGCTTCCCGGAGCACTGGAAACCATTGAATATTTAGCTCAGCATAATATTTTGGTTTCTTTAGGACACAGTGAGGCAAATTACGAGACCTCCCGGCAAGCCTGGAAAAGAGGAGCTAAAATGGTAACTCACCTTTTTAATGGTATGGATCCTCTTCATCACCGCCAACCCAATCTTTTAGCTTTTGCCCTGGGGAATGACGAAATATATGCTGAGATTATTGCTGACAAAATCCATGTAAGGCCAGAAATAATGAAAATAGCTCTGAAATGTAAAGCTCCCGACCATCTTTGTATAGTAAGTGATGCTCTGAAAGTAACCAACTTACCAGAAGGAGTATATGAATTGAGTGGACAGAAAGTAGAGGTAAGAGAAGGAATGGCTTACCTACTTTCAGGAACTTTAGCTGGTAGCACCTTCCTTCTTAACCAAATGCTTTATAATTTGAAAGAGTTATTCTCTATCCCCCTACCCCAGTTGGCCGAGATGGGAAGTTTTATCCCTGCTCAGCTAGTAGGAAAAGAAAAAGAGTTGGGTAGCATCGAGAAAGATAAAATAGCTGACATTGTAATATTTGATGACCACTTTCAAGTAAAAACTACATTTATAAACGGAATTAGAGTAAAGGGGTAAGCAATTATGTATAAATTGAGTCAGGTTTGGAGGTAAAAACACCGTAGAAGAATTCCTC
>DAOSVE010000106.1:0-4897 GCA_035593465.1 Candidatus Atribacteria bacterium
GTTGTATTTGCTCTCTTTATTTTGTCTTTCTAAGGGGGTTATAGGGGGTCTTTTTCCCCTTATAGCCGGGGCTATAAAAAGGCAGTGCCCCTCATAGTTCTATTATTTGCGACCACCGTTCTTTTACATCCATCGATGATGATTTTTAGCAAAAATTAAGTCTCCTACAGAAGTGGTAACATAGACGATTTTAGAGAAGCAATTTTTACCCTTTACGAGACTTACGCTGGAAAGAGTAAGATTATAGAGACCCCCACAGAATCAGTAAAGAGTTAGTATAATATCGAGCCATTCACTGTTTCTTCCACTCTCTGGAAACCAAAATGGAATAATGAAAGTTTTGCAACCCTGAAACTGGTAAACCTGTAAAAGAGATTATGAATGCTATGAATAAAAGAGGGGGGAAACTATGTTTATGAAAAGGTGTATCCTATCTTACCATTAATGCTATAGGTGCCTGAGGTGCCATTATTTTACTTCTATAAAGTGATGTCCATCTTCCTCTTTTATTTCTCCCCACTGATAAGGGATAGGATAATGGTAAAGAGGGCCATCGACCACCAAAGTGTGGAACTCCCCTTTTTCTCCACAAGGGTCAATGCCTAAATTTACCAATTCTTCAATCAGAGAATAATCATAGCGCCTACCCAGGTAGCGAGAATCTAAAAATTGGTCGTTCACCATTATTACAAAGGCTACAAACCCTCTTTTTACTATTTCCTGAGCCACCTTCTGGTGTTCTTCTCCCCAAAGAGGAAGAAGGGGATAGATACCTTCCTCTTTGCAAACTCTCTCTACCCACTCCCGATGTTCAGCCAAATCGATGTCTCCAAATACTCCACTATTAATTCCTTTTCCTTTAAGGAACCGGATGGTCTCCTTAAAGTTATCTTCGTATTCCTCCCAGGTGGCATTAGCTTTCTGGAGTTCTAAACCCATAGCCTGAGCTTGCCTTTCCAGAATAAAAGAAGGAAGATGATGAGCTCGAGAAAACGCACCGTCTTCTTGAAGCATAGTAAAAAGAAATCTCACTTCCCATCCTGTTTCTTGCGCTCGAAGAATGCTCAAATGACAATCTTTACCCCCGCTAAAAGAGGCAAAAGCTTTGTAGTCCAAATCTTTACCTCCTTTTAATTTATCATGCCAAATTAAATTTAAGAGCTTCCCTCATCCTATTTATTTTCCCGAAGTAAGTCAATACTGCAAGTTCCCCTATAACCTCATCATGTCCCATAATTTTTCTCTGGACACTATTATGGTTAACCGCAAAACCTAATATAAAATATAACTGTTACCTTCCCGCGAGGGTCGCATTGTCACATCCCGTGGTGATTTCTTTTTTTCAAAAACGAGATTGCCACGTATTGATGCTACGAGGCAAACGCAAAAAGCTAAAAAGACCATCGAAAAAGTCTTTTATAGCTACCGAGAGGGTTTCTTCATAGGGAACATTACCGCGGCTTTTGTGGTTAACTATAATTTGTAGTATAATAAGGAGTGAATCCAAAAAAGGTGAAAGGCCATGAAAAGAGATTATTATGAAGTATTAGGAGTAAATAGAAATGCTACCTCAGAAGATATAAAAAGAGCTTATCGTCGCTTGGCTCGCCAATATCATCCTGATGTTAATCAAGGAGATAACGGTGCAGCAGAAAAATTTAAAGAGATTAATGAAGCTTACCAGGTACTCTCTGATGAGCAAAAGAGAGCTACCTATGACCGTTTTGGCCACTCTGCTTTTGAGGGAGCCAATCAGGGAAGCTATGGGGGGTTTGGGTCAGATTTTGGCCCCTTTGGTGATTTTTCCAACTTTGGCGATATATTCGACTTCTTTTTTGGTGGAGGAACTCAATCCCGCAGAGAGCATCGTCCTAGAGCAGCAAAAGGACCGGATATAAAAGTAGAAATTACTTTAGGATTTGAAGAAGCAGCTCAAGGAGTAGAAAAAGAAATTTCTTTCTCCCGAACAGAGATTTGTCCAGAATGTCAGGGAATAGGAGGAAAGAGAAAGGTTGCCTGTCCTCATTGCCAGGGAAGAGGAGAAGTTCGTCATACACAAACTTCTTTATTCGGTTCAGTAGTTACCTCCCGGCCTTGCTCCTATTGTCAGGGAAAAGGATGGGTAGCAGAAGATATTTGTTCCCTTTGTCGAGGAAGCGGTAAAATCAAAAATGAAAGAAAAATTAAAATTAAAATCCCTGCTGGCGTGGATAGCGGTTACCGCTTACGGGTGGCCGGAGAAGGAGAAGCGGGAGAAAACGGAGGACCATCGGGAGACTTATACGCTTATATTAAGGTTAAACCTCACCCAGTTCTAGAAAGAAAAGGTTCGGACCTCTATTATGATCTGGAGCTGAGTTATCCACAACTGGTCCTGGGTGATGAAGTAGAAATACCTACTTTGCGAGGTAAAGAGACCATCCGTATTCCTGCCGGAACCGAAAGTGGAGCTTTGTTGCGTTTGCGGGGTAAAGGATTACCTGACCCCCAGATTGGTAGCCGGGGAGATCAGATAATCAGAGTTAAACTCCGTGTACCCCGTCGGTTGACCTTAGAACACCGACAAGCTCTGGAAAAACTCATGGAACTGGAGCGAGTAGAAAACAGTCTGGAAGGAAACGGCGACAATCGTAAACAGAGCGGAGTATTTGAGCGCTTAAAGGAGGCTTTTACTCGCCCTGAGTAATAGCTTCCCTCATGAGCCGTTTTCTTTTTCACTCCCCTTTGGTAATCGGTGAAACAATTTTACTCTCACCGCGGGAGAGTCATCATCTTTTAGTAGAAAGAATAAAGCCCGGTTCTTCTATTCTCTTGTCCGATGGGAAAGGAAACCTATTTCGGGGAACTTATGTGGAAGAAAAAAGAGGAAGAGCCCGGATACGAGTAGAAGAGAAAGTTGAAGAAGAAAAACGGAGCTTTAATCTCACCGTATGGCAAGCCATTTTGAAAAGCCCCTCTCGTATGGATTGGATAATAGAAAAATTAACCGAGATAGGAGTATCACAAATAGGTTTTTTCTCCTCCCATCGCTCACTTAAAAATGTTATCTCTCCGGAAAAAATGGAAAGATGGGAGAAAATCGCCCTGAGTGCTTGCAAGCAGTCAGGAAGGACAATTTTTCCTGATTTAGTATTTTTGGAGCAATGGGAAGGTTTCGTCTCTCACCTCAGTAGCTACCCCGGAGTAACGATTCTTGCCGACCCGGAAGGAGATGAAACTCTCTGGTCTTTTCTCCAGGGGAAAAAAGAGAGAAATTTTCAAATAGTGATAGGGCCAGAAGGCGACTTAACTGAAGAAGAAAAGGAAGAGATTTTAGAAAAAAGACCGGGAAAACGGATAAAATTAAGTAAAAAAATTTTGCGGAGCGAAACAGCCAGTCTTTTTTCTGCCTCGGTAGTAACTTCTTTTCTGGAGGATAAATGAAAGTAGCGATAAAAACTCTAGGATGCAAAGTAAATCAAGTTGAAAGTGATATACTGGCTACCACCTTTTCCCAGGAGGGAGTGGAAGTGGTGAGTTTTGGAGAAGAAGCTGACCTCTACATAGTGAATAGTTGTGCAGTAACCAAAGAAGCAGAGAATAAAACTCGCCAGCTGGTAAATAGAATTTTGCGAAAACACCTCGCTCCCCGGATAATATTGACCGGTTGCTATGCCTACCGGATTTCCCGGGAGAGAGAAAACCCATTTGAAGAATCGGTTTTTTTACTACCTGATTTTCCCAAAGAAAAAGAAATTATAAACTTAGTGGGAAAATGGTGGGGGGAAAAGTTTACCCTTGCTGAATATCCCCTCCCCTCTCGGGCCCGTGCCTGGCTCAAAGTAGAGGATGGTTGTGACCACTTTTGTAGCTACTGTTTAATTCCTCATCTTCGAGGCAAGATAAAAAGCGAGGAAAAAGAAAAAATTATAAGACAGGCTCAAGCACTTGAAAGAGAGGGAATAAGAGAAATAGTTCTTTGTGGGGTGAATTTAGGCTATTATGGAAAAGATAGAGGAGAAAAGGGGCTTATTAATCTTTTAGAAGAATTAGTAGATAATACCACCCTGGTGCGTTTTCGATTGAGTTCTATTGAACCATTCCTGCTGGATGAAGAGTTCGTTAAACGTTACTTTTCGCTTCGAGATAGAGTTTGTCCTCATTTCCACCTTCCCTTACAGAGTGGTAGCGACAGGGTTTTGAAAAGCATGAGGAGAGGATACGATACTACTCGCTACCGAGCTCTTGTTTCTCTACTGCGAAGTTACTGTCCTGCGGTCGCCATCTCCACCGATATCATAGTGGGATTCCCCACAGAAGAAAAAGAGGATTTTGAAAACACAGTTAATTTTTCTCAAGAGATAGGTTTTTCTCGAACTCACGTTTTTGTGTTTTCTCCCCGCCCGGGAACACCAGCTTTTCTCTGGGAAAAAGAAAGAGGGACTCCCAAAAAAGAGAAAAAAAACCGAGAAAAAATCCTTCTACAAGTGGCCAGAGAAACTCAAAAAAAATATTACCATCTCTTTTTAGGTAAGAAACTGAAAGTCTTAGTAGAGTCAATACAAGATGGAACGAGCTCGGGTTATTCTGAAAATTACATTCCGGTCAGGTTTAGAGGAAATTCTAAAGAGAGAGAAATAGTAGAGGTAACAATAGAAAAAGAAGGGGACGGTTTCTTAGAAGGGAAACTATGAGATTAATATTACCTATATCTATCTGGTCTGGACACAAAACGGCGGTTTTTATCCTTAAATAATTTGGATTCCTGATAGAGACATTCAGGAATGACGGACTTCAAGAGACACCCTCACCCTAACCCTCTCCCTTCGAGGGAGAGGGAAAGAAGATGGGGTGGTCTCCTATTAAGGAAGAGGGAAAGAAGAGATAATTTAAGGGCTCCCCTTTTCGTCATTCCCGA
>DAOSVE010000107.1:0-4897 GCA_035593465.1 Candidatus Atribacteria bacterium
CCAGATGGAACAGAAATCCCTCTGAGTGTAAGTATTGGTATAGCTTCTTATCCTCAAGATGCAGAAGATGAAGAAAAACTCTTCTCTTTAGCAGATACTGATATGTATAGAGCTAAAACAATGAAGAAACAAACCCTACCTTTCTTTTAAAAGAGGGAGAAATAGAAGATTAGTAGTCGTTAACAAATCTGGCTAAGCCCTTTTTCTCTATGTGTAACAACCTTGAGTTTTTGACTTCCGATGTAATTTACTTTTTAAAAGTTTTAATATTTTAATCAGTTTTGCGGGATACTATAATCTCTTTCTTTCAGCTTTTTGTGCTCTTTCCCTTTCTTCTCAGAAGTGATTAAATTGTACCAATATCTTTTCTTAAAGAGGAGGTAAATGTGTTTATTCTAATCATTGGAGGAACTGAATTAGGAACTATTCCCGGACTTTCAGCAGCTGGCTCTAATCCACAAATGGTGGCTTATACTGCTCCGGCTGATGCCGAAGTGCTCTGGAGGGGTAAACCCCAAATAATCGATGCTCTTCCTGTTGACCCGGAGGGACATCCTACCCCTGCTCTAATAAGTAGAGCAGCTTACCTTGAAGCTCGTTTTCCAGTGCTTATAGTACGAGCGGGAACTTTTCTTCCCCCTACTGTTCCTTATGTTGAGACTTCTGCTTCTCCAGGGAAAGACCCTCGACAGGGGAAAGCAGTAGAAGAAGCCTTTTCACTCTGGGAAAAAGGAAGAAGGTTGGGAGAAGAGCTCTCTAAAACTCAAAGCTACCTAGTGATAGCTGAATCTTTACCTGGAGGAACTACCTCGGCTCTTTGTGTCCTTCGGGCTTTGGGATATAATGGAATGGTCTCTTCTGCTTTCCCTCATAACCCTGTTCCCCTTAAGGAGAAAATATGGCAAGAAGTTAGCTTTTTTCAAAGTATTGGCTATGGTTCTTTTCGAGGGGAGGGATTAAAAGCAGTGGAGAGCTGTGGAGACCCCATGCAAGCAGTAGCAGGGGGCTTGGTAGAGGGAGCTCTATCACAATGTCAAGTAGTTTTGGCTGGAGGAACTCAAATGTTGGCGGTGAGTGCTGTGCTTCGCCATCAGGGTTATAGTCGCCCCCTTTTTGTGGCTACTACTCGCTACGTGATAGAAGATAAAAGTGCTCATTTCCAGGAAATAGCGCAAGAGCTGGGTGTAGAAGTTTACTCTGCTCCTCTGGATTTTTCTCATTCTCCCTTTCCTGGACTTTTAGATTACGAGCGAGGGTTCGTAAAGGAGGGAGTGGGAGCAGGAGGAGCAGTATGGTATGCAGAAAAACTGGGTAGTTCAGTAAAAACCATTATTTCCCGGGTGGAGGAGCTCTACGGAAATTTTTTTCCCTGAAGGTCTTGATAAAGGTAATAGTTGATGAGAGAGCAAAAAATATGTTGGGTTATTATTCTATCTCTATTTGTGGCAGCAGGGATATGGGTAGGAGTAAAATGTGTCCCATCTCGAGGTTCTTATACCATTTTATTAGAAACCCAGGACCAGACTATGGAACTGAAAGTTACTCCTCAGACAGAAAAAGTTATAACTCTGAAAGGACCGCTGGGAGAAACGATAGTAACAGTAAAGGGAGGGAAAGTATGGGTCAGTTCCTCTCCTTGTCCAGATCAGACCTGCATGAAGATGGGGAAAATCCCTGATAACGGGGGGTTTATCGCTTGTATACCCAATCGGGTAATAATCAGGAAGAAAGGAGCTAAGACTTTACCAGCTTTTCAGCAATAAAATAATTATGACAGCAAAAGCTGCTTCCGGAAGAGTCACATCTTTTCTCCACAGAAGTAGTGCAATTGAAGATTTACATAAGGTGGACCACCTTGTCAAGACAGAAAAGAGACTTTTAAGGTGTATTATTTCCTCCTATAGTGCTCAGGGAGCTTATCAGGCAGTAGCTAATGCTGGGTTGGCTGGAGTGGTTAAAATTTCTGCCTGGGACGCCACTGAAGATTTAATTAAAGCCCTAAAGGAAGGGCAAGTAGATTTAGTTCTGGCAGAAAACCTCAATGTTTATTCCAATATTTTCTTAGGTAGAGAGAAGGTAAAAAATCTGCTAGGGGTAATCCCGGTGTTAGACCATGAGTATATGATGGAAGAATCCCAAAAAGTATTGAGCCGCCTGGGGATTGAAATTCCCTCTCTGAAAAATCGGATTCAAAACCTCTCTGGAGGACAGCGTCAGTCAGTAGCTATTTCTCGCTCGGTATATTGGAATGCTAAACTCCTTATTCTAGATGAACCCACTGCTGCTTTGGGGGTAACCGAGCAAAAAAAGGCGCTGGATTTGGTGCGGACTTTGAGCTCTCAAGGAGTAGCAGTAATCATAATCAGCCACCAGCTTTATGATGTGTTTCAGGTAGCACACCGCTTGGTAGTATTGCGACGGGGAGAAAAAGTAGGGGAGCGCCTGACCAAAGAAACCAACTCTGATGAAATAGTGGGGCTTATGGTAGGCGCTGAGTTAGTGGGAGAGAAAAAGTAGAACTACTCTTTCTCAAACTGGTCTTTACTTGCTCCACAGACAGGGCAAATCCAATCTTCCGGTAATTGAGAAAAAGGAGTACCTGGTTCTATACCAAAATCAGGGTCTCCCTGCCGAGGGTCATAAACATATCCGCAAATTAAGCAAACGTATCTCCCCATTTCTATGCTCCTTCCCCATATGAATGATGACTGAAAGATGGAGAAATGATAAAAAAATCTGGCCAGTTAGTCAAGAGCTTTTACTTGTGATATAAGCTTTTCTCGATTACTTTACTTCTACCTGGCTCAGTTCTTCAAAGAACTCTATCATTGCTCCGTGGTCTTTATCTCCTTTTCCTTTTCCCGATAAAGCTATCATAATTTGTTCCACTCCTGAGGTAAAAGGAAGAGGGACTCTCATCTCTCGGGCAGTAGATAAAGCATTTTTTAGGTCTTTGAGATGAAGATCGATTTTAAATCCCGGGGTAAAATTTCTTTCCTCAAAGCGAGGAACTTTCATATCCATAACTTTGCTTCCTGCCATTCCTCCTCTTATGGCCTGGTATATAGTCTCTGCTTTTAGCCCTGCTTTGGCCCCAAGAGTAAAAGCTTCGCAAAGAGCGGCTAAATTCACAGCCACAATTATCTGATTGACCAATTTAGTCATTTCTCCGCTTCCCAGCTCTCCTGTGTAAGTGATGTTTTTCCCCAGAACCTGGAAGATAGGAAGACATTTATCAAATATCTCTCTTTTCCCTCCTACCATAATGGAAAGTTCTCCTTTAATTGCTCCTTCTTCTCCTCCACTCACTGGAGCATCCAGCATTTCCACTCCTTTCAGGGAAAGGGCTTCTCCTATTTGTTTAGTAGAAAAGGGGTCAATAGAGCTCATGTCAATTACTATTTCCCCTTTATCCACCCCCTCTAAAACTCCATTTTCTCCCAGAATTACTTCTTCCACTTGAGGAGAATCAGGGAGCATGGTAATCACTATCTTGCTTTTCTCTCCCACTTCCCGGGGAGTTGTTGCTCCTTGTGCTCCTTCTTTAACCATCTCTGCTATCTTAGTTTTAGTTCGAGTGTAAACTACTAAAGGATAGCCAGCTTGCAAAAGATTGTGGCTCATAGGCTTTCCCATAATTCCCAGACCAATAAATCCTATTACTGGTTTCGTTGTCATTTTATTTCTCCTCTCAGTAAACTGACTGATGATATTCTCCTCTTTTCTGGAGAATGGGTAACCCCGCTGCTCCCATAACACTGGCTTTACCTCGAAATTGCCCCAAAACCAGGGGAGGGATGGTGGGTGTCCAGAAAAATCTATTTTCATATCCTTCTTTAACCATCTCTAACCACCAATCTCCTGCTTCTGCCACCCCTCCTCCCAGAATAATTACCTCCGGGTCAAATATCTGCACCAGATTAAATAGTCCCAGGCCCAAAAAACTGCTTGCTCTTTTAACCACCTCTTGATAAGGAAAAATCCCTTCCTGCGCCCGCTTAAAAATTTCTTCTCCTTTCATATACTCACCGCTCAGGTGGAAAACATCTCTTTCCATGGCATTTCCTGAGGCTAACGTTTCTAAGCATCCGACATTTCCACACCGACACAGAGGCCCATCTGGTTCAATCACCATATGTCCTAATTCAGCAGAAGCTTCGTGAGCACCCCGGATTATATTTCTCTTCCAAATTAAACTTCCAGCAATTCCTGTTCCCACACTTACATAAAGAATATCCTGGAAAAGACGAGCAGCACCAAAATATACCTCTGCTATGGCTCCGCTGCGGACATCATGCTCCATAAGGAAGGGAAGAGATAATTTTTCTTTCAGGAGAGGAATGACTGGCACATTACGCCAGTTCAGGTTTTCAGATAAAACTATACCTCCTTTTTTCCAGTCCAGAAGGCCAGGAAGAGCAAGACCTATCCCCAGACATTCACCTTTTCCTTTTTCCTTAAAATTCCGGATGAGAAGTTCCATGTCCCCTATAACTTTGTCCACTCTCTTTTCCCTATCTACAGGAATTTTCTCTTCAGCCAGGATATTCAATTCCTCATCGGTGAGGACTCCAGCAATTTTAGTGCCCCCCAAATCAATCCCAATAGAAAAAGCCAAAGTTCATCCCCCTTTCTTTTAGCTTTTTAAAATCTCTTAATTATTGTGAGATAGTGGCGATGAAAATTCAAGGTTTCATGGAGGCTGTTTGAAAAATAGCCTTCTAGATTTTTATGGTCACTCAAAAACTGCAGTAGCTGTTCTTCTTTGTAATTATAGTTAATCGTAAAGCTCATAAAATCTTTTCCTATTTATAGTATCTCGCAAAACTGGTTAAAAACTTTAGGTCGCTACGCATAGAGAAAGACTTTGTCTTTCTCTATGGCCTTTATTTCTTTT
>DAOSVE010000108.1:0-4746 GCA_035593465.1 Candidatus Atribacteria bacterium
TTTACTTCTTTTCTATCTTCTATCCGTGGCTTTCCTAATAAGGAATAAAGTATAAGGGTCTTTCCTCTATAGTTCTGGCAATTCCTTTCTCTGTCTTTGCGAGGATCGCTCTTACGTTTCCTGTGGCAATTTTGGTTTTTTCTCTTCTGTAAAAACAAAAGCAGATCGCCACGACGTTGGGATATTTTTGCCAGCGTAGTTTTTTAATCTTTGTTTTAAGTTTTTTATCCTACATCATAGATTGCTCTATACTGTGCTCATGGTGATAAAAAGGGGGCACCGTAGGCTATTCTTGACAAAAATGATAAACTAACTTGATAGAAATCTTGAAGAGCCTAAAGAGGATTTGAGAAAGAAGGATAGATAAATACTAAAATGCCACTTATAAAAATTCCTCTTCTTAATCGAGTTCGGGAGGTTAAAAAAGGAGAAAAGCTGCTGGAGGCTTTACAGCGAGAGGGAATAGAGATAGATTCCTACTGTGGAGGTATGGGGTCTTGTGGAAAATGCGTGGTAAAAATCAAAGGAGAGGGGGTATCTTCTCCTAATTCTCTGGAGGAAAAACATTTAAAAGAAAAAATTAAAGAGGGTTTTCGTTTAGCTTGCCAGGTGGAAGTATATGGAGAAATAGAGGTAGACGTTTCTCCCTCTCTTATTTCTCAGGTAGAAGTGATGGTAAAAACCTGGGAAGCCCGGCGAGAAGAACTTCCTGTCTATCAAACGAAAGCAAGTGTGGTAAAACCGCTCGTAGACGGAGTATCTTCTCTCCAGGAAATTCTGGTTTCTCAAATACAGGGAGAAGGCAAGAAGTGGTCTTTAGCTTCTCTTTATCGTCTTTCTCACCTCGGGGAAGAAAGAGAGACACAGTTTGAAGTGATAAGTGATGAAGAAAAAATCCGGTATGTTAGTGAGCTTTCTCCCGATAAATCCTTTTTAGGGATGGCTTTTGACCTGGGCACCACTACTATAGGAGGAGAGCTGGTAGACCTCACAACTGGTACTTCTCTTCATCGTTTAGGAGCTCTAAATAGACAGACTCAATTTGGGGCAGATGTTATATCTCGTCTCCGGGCTATCCAGGATGACTCTTATAACCTTTATCGTTTACAAGAGGTGTTAGCTCAAACTATGAACGATTTAATCCAGGAAGCCTGTGAAAAAGTGAATAAAAACCCGGAAAGGATTTTTGCTGTTACTGTAGCTGGAAATACCATAATGGAGCACCTCTTTCTGGGGGTTTCTCCTCTTTCTATTGGAGTAGCTCCTTACACCCCGGTTTTTCGAAAAGAGCAGGTGCTCGATGCCCGGGAAGTTAAAATAGTGGTCAATCCAGAAGCCCAAGTTTATTTATTTCCCTCTCTGGCTGGTTATGTGGGGGGAGATATCCTGTCCGGAGTGGTAGCCTTTAATTTGATGGAAAAGGAAGGTTTAACCCTTTATGTGGATATAGGCACTAATGGGGAGATTGTTTTAATAGATGGGGAAAATGTTTTTTGCTGTGGAACGGCTGCAGGTCCTGCTTTTGAAGGAGCACAGATTAAGTACGGGACTCGAGCTACTTTGGGAGCGATATCGGCAGTAGAGATAAAAGATGGAGATGTTAAGATTTACACTATTGGAGATTTAGCTCCTCGGGGGATATGTGGTACTGGTTTAATCGATGCCCTATCTTGTTTTTTGAGAGAAGGATTGCTGAGCCCAACTGGAAGGTTTAAAGAGAATGATAAATGGAGCAACCGGCTGATAAAAGAAGGAGGTAATCGAGCTTTTCTTTTAAGTTACGACCCTCCTATTTTTATTACTCAGGAAGATATTTCTCAGTTACAATTGGCTAAGGCGGCTATTCAGGCCGGCAGAGAGATTCTCTTAAAAGAGGCAGGAAGAAAAGAAGAAGAAATAGAGGAAGTAATATTAGCAGGAGCTTTTGGTAGCTTTATTAACCCGGAGAGTGCTAAAATGATTGGTCTTATCCCTCGGGAGGCTAAGACTACTTCGGTAGGTAATGCTTCTCTCTATGGAGCTAAAAAAGCTCTTCTTTCTCGAGATTTTTGCCAGAAAGTTAAAACACTTTTTCAAAGAGCCCGGTATATTGAGCTTTCGGCAAGAAGTGATTTTTCTGATTATTTTTATCAATCTTTAATTTTCGATTAGACTGGAAAAGGAGACAGGGAAGATGGCAGTAGTTAAACCATTTCGAGGTTATTTTTATTCTTCAGAATTTATTAAGAGTCATCCTATAGAGTGTCTGGCAGCTCCTCCTTATGATGTGATATCAGAAAAAGAAAAAGTCCGGTTAGAGGAAGAACCTTATAATTTTGTCCACCTCACCCTGGGGAAAGAAGGAAATAGCTATCAAAAAGCAAAAGAACTGCTTCAGTCCTGGGTAAAAGAAGGAGTGGTAGAACAAGATAAAACTCCTTCTTTCTATATAGATGAACAGGAGTTTCAGCTCAACTCTCTGGAACGAAAAAAAAGAACTGGTTTTGTAGCTCTGGTACGCTTAGAGAGCTGGGAAAAGAAAATAATTATGCCTCATGAGCGGACTATGCCTAAATATTCCCTGGATCGATTAGAGCTCTTGCGAGCTACTCGAGCCAATTTGGAGCAAATATTCGGGATTTTTAATGATTCTTCAAGAGGAATTGACGAGCTTTTAGAAGAAAATAAAAAAGAGGAAAATTTTATTTTTCAGTTCACTGATTATCAGGATGTTACGCACCGATTATGGAGGATAGAAGAAAAAGAGGTAATAAATAAAATAAGAAGAATCCTTAATCCCCGTACTATTATCATTGCTGATGGTCATCATCGCTATGAGACCAGCCTCATGTATCGAGAAGAAAGAAGAAAAGAACTACAAGACCCCTGGGAGGAAATACCCGAAGATTATGTGATGATGACTTTAGTCAATATGAAAAATCCCGGGCTTTTAATTCTTCCCACTCATCGATTGGTGCATGGACTACCTGAAGAAAGAGTGAAAGGATTTTTTAGCCGGTGTGCGAATTATTTTACGGTTAAAAATTTCTCTAATGAACGAGAAATGGAAGAATTTTTACGTTCTGCTCCTCCTCATACCATTGGAGTTTATGATAAGGTAGAAAATAAGTGGGGAGCTATAACTTTGAAAGATCTGAAGGTAATGGATGAAAAGTTGGGAAAAGAAAATGTAAATCGTTATTTAGACACCGCCATTTTACATGAAGTGGTGTTCAAAGAAATTCTGGGGATTAATAGAGACGGAGAAGGGGAAAGCGAATATGTTGATTATCTCCGGGGGACTAAAGATGTTTTTGCTTTAGCCCGGGAAGAAAATTACTATCAGCTGGTTTTTGTTATGCGCTCTACCCCTTTAGAGAGAGTGGAAGAAGCGGTTGCCTACGCTCAGCGAATGCCTCAAAAATCTACCTACTTTTACCCTAAAGCATGGAGTGGGCTGGTCTTTCGTTTACTGGATGAGGAAAAATTGTGAAACCTTACTTTCAGCTGGCTCTGGATATTGTAACCCGGGAAGAAGCTAAACAACTTGCTCTTTCTCTTTTAGATTATATAGATATTATAGAGGTAGGAACTCCTTTAATTCTTCGCTATGGTCTTTCTATAGTTACGGAAATAAAAAATTTAGTGGGAAAGAAAAAGGTATTTGCTGATACCAAAATTGTAGACGCCGGAAGCTGGGAAACCGAAGAAGCTTTAAAAAGTGGAGCAGATATGGTTTCAGTACTGGCTGGTGCCTCTTTTTTTACTCTCCGGGAGGCAAAAGAAGTTTGCCAAAGTAGAGGAGCGCGGTTAGTAGTGGACAACATTGATTTTTTCTTTCCTTGTCCTCAGAAAGTGAAGGAAATAAAGGAAATTGACCCTGATTTTCTTTCTCTTCATCTTGCTTCTGATGCTTTCCATAAAGGAGAGAACTGGTTAGAAGCAATGGAGAAGTCTCCTTTTCTCTCCGAAAAAGGTTTTGCCTTTATGGTAGCAGGAGGAATAAGCCTTTCTTCTCTACCTCGGATAATAAAAGAGATTTCTCCTTCTGTAGTCGTGGTAGGTTCAGCTATTACTAATTCTCCTCATCCTGAAGAAATGGCTAAAGAAATAAGAGAGATAATCGATGAGTTTGGGCTTTGACCAGGCAAAAGAAGCAGTTCTTAAAGAAGCTGATGCCCTTCTTTCTACTCTGGACTCTAATAAGGTAAAAAGGTTTATTGCTCGTTTGGAGGGAGACTGGCGGAGGAGGAGACTTTTTTTCTGGGCCAGAGGAAGAAGTTTTTTAGTACTGCAAGGCTTTGCTGTGCGTCTCATGCACATGGGCTACGAAGTGCACATTGTGGGAGAGGTAAATTGCCCGGCCATAGGGGGAGGAGATATTTTAGTAGTAGCTTCGGGCTCGGGGGGAACATCTTCTGTTTTACTTATGGTAGAAAAAGCTCACCAGTTTGGGGCAGAAGTAGTGGCTATAGTGGGAAGGCCTGGTTCTTCTCTTCAAGAAAAAGCTGATGAGGTGGTGGAGTTTAACCCTGAAAAAGCAGGAGATAGCGTTCAGCTTTTTTCTAATGGGGGAGGGACTCGATTTGAGCATTCCCTGATGCTCTTTTTTGATAGTATCATTTTGAGTTTGGTTTTTCCTCGACGGGAAGAAGCTTACCGAGAAATGATGGAACGTCATGCTAATTTAGAGTGATGTGTTCTGTTTTTTTAATATTTAAATTACTATTGAAAGAAGTTTATAGTATCCCGCAAAACTGGTTAAAA
>DAOSVE010000109.1:0-4743 GCA_035593465.1 Candidatus Atribacteria bacterium
TTCTCTGGTTCAAGGAGAGAATATGTCTATTAAAGAAGGAGAAAGAGTATATCTGCGGTTAGAAGACGGGAAAAATTATCTTCTTAAGGTGGAAAAGGGGAAATTTTTCAGCACCCATCTGGGAAATATCTATTTTGACCAGATAATAGGAAGAGAATTTGGAGAGGAAATTTACACCAGCCAGGGGAAAAAAGTTTATCTTTTCCAGCCTGGAATAGTAGAAAACGTCTTCCATATGAAGAGAAAAACCCAGATTGTTTACCCCAAAGACCTGGGCTTTATCCTCCTCATGCTGGATATAAAAGAAAATGACCGGGTCATTGATGTAGGCTTAGGAAGCGGAGCCATGTGTGGAGCGCTGGCCCGCCTGGTGGGAGAGAAAGGGAAAGTCTATGCTTATGAAAAAAGAGAAGAATTCATCTCTATAGCTCGCTATAATCTTTCCCAGTGGGGATGGGAAGAAAGAGTAGAAATAAAAGAAAAAGATATAAAAGATGGCTTTGAAGAAAGAGAAATAGATGCTCTTTTTCTGGACGTTCCTAACCCCTGGGATTATCTTGGGGAGTGCTGGAAAGCCCTGAGGGGAGGAGGAAGGTTAGCCATAGTTTCACCCACCGCTGGTCAAGTTATGGAAGTGTTGCGTGGCTTACAAACTCTTCCTTTTCGGGAAACTGAAGTGTGGGAGAATCTCTTCCGACAATATAAAACCAATCCTTCTGCCTTTCGCCCGGTAGACAGAATGGTGGCTCATACTACCTATATGATTTTTTCTCGAAAAGTTTTACCCTCTACTTTAGGATTTGATTTGAAAGAAATATAAAATTAGTTTAGAATATGTCCATCTATGAGTATCGTAGTGGCAGTGGCCAATCAAAAAGGGGGAGTGGGTAAGACCACTACCTGTGTAAATCTGGGAGCCTGTCTCGCAGAAAAGGGAAAGAAAGTGTTGCTCGTAGACATTGACCCTCAGGGTAACGCTACAAGCGGCCTGGGAATAGACCGCCAGCGATTAAAGCAGTGTGTCTACGACCTTTTAATCAACGGAGAAAAAGCGAGGGGATTGATGGTAGAGACTGGAGTTTCTGGTCTCTGGCTTCTTCCTGCCACTATTCGTCTCGCCGGGGCAGAGATTGAGCTGGTTCCTCTCATGGGAAGAGAAAGCCGCCTGAAGGAGGGGTTAAGGGAAGTAATTCCTGATTTTGATTTTGTTTTTATCGATTGTCCTCCTTCTCTGGGTCTTTTAACCGTTAATGCTTTAACCTCAGCTCATAAAGTTATTGTACCAATTCAGTGTGAATATTACGCTCTGGAGGGTCTTGGACAATTAATGAATACTTTTCACCTGGTACATAATTTTTTGAATCCCCAGCTGGAGCTATGGGGGGTGTTGCTGACCATGTTTGATTCTCGAACCAATCTCTCTCAACAGGTGGTTGAAGAAACAAGAAGGGTTCTGGGGGATAAGGTTTTCCGCACTGTTATCCCTCGTAATGTTCGTTTGAGCGAAGCTCCCGGTTTTGGAAAGCCAATAATTGTGCACGATGCTAATTCTGTAGGAGCAATAGCCTATCGAGAGCTGGCTGAGGAAGTGTTAGAAAATGAGTAAACGAGGATTGGGTAAGGGGTTAGAGGCGTTAATTCCGGGAGCGGGAGCTTTCGGAGCTCGTACCATTCAGGAAATAGATATAGATAGCATCAAGGTTAACCCCTTTCAGCCCCGTACCCAGATAGATGAGGAGGGGCTGGAAGATTTAGCCAATTCCATCCGGGTGCACGGAGTTCTTCAGCCGCTTTTGGTGAGAAAGATGGAAGAGGGATTTGAGTTAATAGCTGGAGAGAGGAGATGGAGAGCGGCAAAACGAGCGGGTTTATCTACTGTTCCGGTGATAGTGGAAGAGGTAGAAGAAGAAAGCAGATTAGAAATAGCTCTGGTAGAGAATCTTCAACGGGAAGATTTACCCCCTCTGGATTTAGCCCGGGGGATTAAAAAGTTGATGGAAGACTTTAATCTCACTCAGGAAGAAGTGGCGGAAAGAGTGGGGAAAAAACGCTCTACCATTGCCAACTTGCTTCGCCTCTTTGATTTGCCTCCTTCAATTCAAGACCTTTTGCAGGAAGGAAAAATAACTTTAGGTCATGCCAAAGCTCTTTTGAGCGTGGAATCGCAGGAAAAGCAAGAGGAGCTGGTAGAGGAAATTCTTGCTCATTCTCTTTCGGTTCGGGAAGTAGAAAAAAAAGTAAAAAAAGTCACTTCTCAAGAAGAACCTTCTGAGTGCTCCGCTGAAGAGAAAAATTTTCAGGAGCTTTTGACTCGTTACCTTTCTGCTCGAGTTAAAGTAGGTAAGGGAAAGATCATCATCGAGTATCATGGTCGGGAAGATGTGGAGCGTCTTTATTCTTTAATTGTGGGTAAAGAAGAAACTTTTTGAAGATAAGCTTGAATAATTTTTTTATTTTGTGGTAACATTTAGGTTAATAATTGAAAAGCAGAAAATAATGCACACCAGTCGATAAAATTTTTTAGGGGGAGGATCGTAAATGCTGGGGAAAAAAGAAGAAGAGCAATTTACGATTTTCTGGATTCACCCCACCAAGGGGCAGCTTAAAAGATTTCATTTTTCCTGGTCAACTCTCCTTTTGGGAGCTTTGGTTTTGGTGATAGGTGTCGGTTTAGGTATCGGTGGAGTATTATGGTATCAATCAAGAATTAAAAAGGAACTTTATCTTACTCTGGAAAAAATGGAAGAAACTCAGAAGAACACTGCTATTTTAGAAGCCCAAAAGAAGGAGCAAGAAGAAAAATTAAAGCAACTGACCCAGGAGACCGAAGCAGTGATAAAGGAATTAGAAACCTTACGAGAATTAGATGAAAAGGTGCGAGGTGTTTTAGAAAAAGATTTACAATCTCGGTTCCAGAAATTGGGAATCGATCTATCTCTTTCCTCAGTTTCTGTTCCCTCTTATATCCCTTTAGATAGGTTTTTGGGTGAGTTATATGTGGTTCCTCTGGGGATGGGAGGCCCGGAGAGACTTTCTTCTATTTCTCTTATCCGCAATTCTTCTCCTCCTGCTTCTTTTAACCATGATTCCGGCTTTGAACGTCGGGCTAAAGCTTTAGAAGATAACCTTTCCTGGGTACGAACAGAAACTCTGGCTCGTAAAAAATCTTTGGAAGAAGTAGTAGAGGTAGCACAACAAAGAGACAGATTATTATACGTGGTGCCTATGCGGTGGCCCACCTGGGGTAGAGTATCTTCTAATTATGGGTGGCGTAACGACCCTTTCACAGGAAGGAAAGCCTGGCACACAGGGGTAGACATTGCTGGCCCTACAGGGAGAAATGTAGTAGCCACAGCGGAGGGAAAGGTGATTTTCACTGGTTGGAATGGTAATTATGGAAAATGTGTGATCGTTCGCCACCAGTTTGGTTATGAAACAGTATACGGTCACCTTTCTAAAATCTTGGTGAACACCGGGGATGTAGTTAAAAAAGAACAAATCATTGGCCAGGTGGGAAGTACGGGAAGAAGTACCGGCCCTCACCTTCATTATGAAGTAAGAAGGTATGGTGACGTGATTAATCCCTGGCCTTATCTTCCATAGAAAAGGAGGAGAAAAAACGAGGCAAAATAACTTGATAAGAATGGCGATTGTTTTCCTTCTGTGTTTTTCCTGGCCCGCCTGGAGTCAGGTAGCGAAAGTAGTGATAACTGAGGTTAACATTCAAGAGTTAGCCGGAGATATTTCCATTTCTGTTCGGGGAGAAATTCAAGCTGAAGGTGGAGGGAGTGTATTTTTGCAAGCTTCTACCACTTACGAGGATAGAGAATATTTTACTGCTCCCCGAGAGATAAAATATGCTTTATCTCGAGAGACCTTTTCTTTTTCCTTCTCCCGGGAAGATTTTGAGCTGATAAACTTAAAGGAAAATAAAATAGAAAGACTTCCCCAGCTGGTGAAAGGACAAAATGTAATAGTTTACGTTTATGAAAAGAAGATTACCTCCTCAGAAGGGCAAACTGAGGAAGTACGACAAGATATAGAAAGAACCGGCTATGCTCTGCGAGGGATACTGGCTAAAGCTTCCAAGACTTTAGAATTTTGAAAGTGTCTGCTACCTTTTTATTTTAGGCGGAACAAAATTACGATTTAGTTGTAAAGACCTGCGATTATTCCTTGGAGAGTCACAAAAACGCTCCTCCTGAGTAGACCCTTTTATCTGAGAGCTATGAGGTGAATATTCTTTTATGGCTCGAAAGATGCACTTTTACCTCATCGCAGTTAACCACGGGATTTGTGGCGAGGAGCGTGCAGCTTTGGCACAAGCCAGCTCATACAGGGGAATAGTCGTTTACTACAGGGATAGTCCATAATAGCCCAGATGTGCTTTAAGACTTTAAACACTTCAGTATCATATTTCCTCTTTCGGGAGCACTTTTTCTTTTTTCTTGCATCACCAATTAATCTATATGACTTACCAGAGATATCTTTTACATAAACACACCTACCAGATTGGGAGAGTAACCGCAAATATAATCACGATTATATCCAGTAATAGCTATCAAGTTATCAAGTCTCTCCGTCTTTTCTTTCTTGGATAATTTCTTATATCCCTTACTGGCCTCATAAACAATTTCTCTTCGTGTCTTCAAGAGATACCTCACTTATAGCCCCTCCCTTAAGAATATTCTCTTAAGGGAATAATAATTTAACTTTGATTTTTAGTTGAGGCAACTCGTGAGG
>DAOSVE010000005.1:0-5773 GCA_035593465.1 Candidatus Atribacteria bacterium
CCCCCAAAAAGCAGACAGCCTCTTAGCTCAGTATCCTACTTTACAGGGTTTCTATTGGGCAAAAGAGAAAATTAGAGAACTATATCGGCAAAAGGATAGAGAAGAAGCTGCTAAACTTTTAGATAACATCATCTTTAATCTTAAAATAGCCGATGATGCTGAATTAGTTAGATGGGGAAATACTCTAAAGAAATGGAGAGAACCTATTTTAAATTATTTCCATAATGGAACTACTAATGGCTATACTAAAATATTGTAATACTAAGATTAAAATGCTAAAGAGGATATTGGGGGTTGAGGAATGTAGAGGTATACTGGAGAAAGATGTTGCTGGGATTCATACCAAGAAGAGAATGTTTCCCCACCTATTGACATAGAGCCAGTCTATACTTGCCTTCTTACATTCTTTCAAGTTATGATAGCTCAAACATTCATTATATGATAAATTTTATCGTTTTCCCATAATTGGCGACTATCGCGCCTTTAGTATTGCTTAAGCCGGGGTCACGAGTTTCCCCTCCTGGATAAAAGTGTTAGATGGTCACTTGCACAAATAAAAAATTGAGGAGCCTGATGCCGAAGATGAATCCCATTAATTTTGAGCAGAACAAAAGGTTAGAAAAACAGATTAACTTCATAATCGAGATAGATAAAGTCAAAAACATCATTCGAAAATCGCTATTATTTGATGGTAGTCGATTTGAAAATGTGGCAGAACATTCCTGGACTATATCTATAATGGCAGTTCTACTAGAAGAACATGCCAACTTCAAAGTCGATACAGGAAAAGTACAATTTATGTTATTAATTCATGATATCGTAGAAGCTGATGCTGGTGATACATTTTTATATTCTGAAGATAGGAAAAATGCTCACATTAATGAAGAAAAGGCGGCAGAAAGAATATTCGGGATGCTGGAACCAGACCAGAAAAAGATATTCCTTGATACCTGGAAAGAATATGAAGAAGGAAAGACAAACGAAGCTAAATTTGCTTTAGTATTCGATAGACTACAGCCCATTATTCAAAATTACGTGAACAAAGGTTTCACCTGGAAAAAGCATAATGTCACTTACGAACAAGTGGTAAAAGAAAACAAACACATCAAAGAAGGCTCAGAAGAAATATGGAGTTTTGTAGAGCACATTTTACAGGAATCGGTGGAAAAAGGTTACTTAACTAAAAACCAATCTCTTGAAGAGGAAAAGAAATAAACTATTAGAAAGAGAATCCAATCGCGCATTAGAAACTACGGGATTGCTAACGGGTAACCCTCACAAGCTGCCCTGTAGCAATCCAGAAGCAAGATTACCACACACGCCGGGATATCCCGGCGTGGTTTTTTATCTTCATCAAATTTTATCAATGCCATGTCGCTTCAGCCAATCTCGAAAACTCTGGTCGTCTTCTAAAATTTCCCGGTCATAATTCTCCTCTAATTTCTTAATTCGCTCTACTAAGTCAGGATAGTTCTTTACTAGCTTTTCTACGCTTCTATCAAATTCTTCCCTCATATTTTCCAGATCTTCTCCTACCAAAGGCAGATTCAGAAGAGAAGAAAGGATTCTTAAAACAGAAGAAATCCCCCTGGGGTTAGTAGCCTGGATATACATAGGTATTTCTACCACTAAGTTAATCATTTCTATACCTCTGTGGGAAGCCATGAGGGTAAGAAGAGTGGTAATGCTGGCTGGACCTTCATAATCATTGAAACGAAAATTATAATCTTTCAGTTCTTCTTTTAATTTCTCATCAGAAACTGAACAACTTACCCTTGGTTCTCGAGTATGAGGAATCAACCCACTAACACTACCTATGAAGTAAATCCTCTTTACTCCAAATTCTTTCCCCAGAGCAAAGATATTCTCTGCATACTCATTCCACTTCATGTTAGGTTCTTTGCCCAGAAAAAGAAGAAGATTTTCCTTAGAAGCACAGAACAACTGGTTCTGGGGATAATGAAATTCGGTTACTATTCCTTCTTTAATCGAAGTGTAAGGACGAAATTGAGCTACCTCCTCCATACTTCCAGGAAAATTAAACAGGTAAAAATCCTGGGGGTCGATTTCTGCTATCATTTCCGCAGCAAATTTCTTCTGGAGATAGGCCACCGAACCACTGGAAACATCTCCTCCATCCATCCATCCGGTAAACCCTATTAAAAGAGAAGGATTTGATAATAAAGGCCTTTGATATATAGTAAGCTTGTCCATTTCCCACCCTCCCATTTTCAATATTCTGTTGAACCCCGGAGCGTTCTTTAACTAAGGAGGGGGTCTAAAGAGGGAAACCGCTCCGAGGTTCAACCTTTTTATATTTAAAGTTTAATAAATAGTTCCTTCCCCAACTTATTTTTTTTAAAAATTATCGGGCCAGGTTTTCAAAACGAGCATAATCTTTCTGGAACATTAAATCTACCGTCCCTATGGGGCCGTTGCGCTGCTTGGCTACAATGATTTCGGCAATCCCTTTTTTAGAACTATTAGGATTATAATAATCTTCCCGATAGATAAGGAGAACTAAATCGGCGTCCTGTTCTATAGCTCCGCTTTCCCGCAAATCAGAAAGCTGAGGTCTTTTAGGAGTCCTTTGCTCTACAGCTCTACTAAGTTGAGATACCGCTATAACAGGAACATTTAATTCTCTGGCCATAGCTTTCAGAGAGCGAGAGATTTCCGAAATCTCCTGTTGCCGATTTTCTGGACGACCATATCCTCTCATAAGCTGGAGATAATCAACTATAACTAAACCTAAATCCTTTTCTGCCTTAAGACGTCGGGATTTAGCCCGCAACTCCAGAACAGAAATACTGGGAGTGTCATCAATAAAAATATTTGCTTCAGCCAGTCTTCCTGCTGCTCGGGCTAACTCCGGCCATTCTCTCTCCGCTATAAACCCCTTTCTCACTTTAGCTGCGTCAATTCGGGCTTCACTGCAGAGCATTCTCTGAGCAATCTGGTCTTTAGACATCTCCAGGCTAAAAATAGCCACCGGGACATTCTTCTTGGTTCCTACATATTGAGCAATGTTCAAGCACAAGCTAGTTTTACCCATACCAGGACGGGCTGCTACCACCACAAAATCGGAAGGCTGAAAACCAGCAGTGATTAAATCCAGGTCTACAAAACCAGAAGGAACTCCGGTAACATGCTCATCTCGATGATATAATTCTTCAATCCGGTCAAAAGCCTCGTTAATTATAGCTTTGAGAGGCACAAAATCATAGCGAATTTTCTTTTGAGAAAGTTGTAAGATCCAGTTCTGGGCTCGGTCTAAAAGCTCTTTAGCGTCTAGATCTGAATTATAGCTTTCCCGGATGATCCGGGTACAAAGGTTAATCACCGAACGAAATATAGATTTCTCTTCTACGATGTGAGCATAATACTCCGCATTAGCAGCTGTAGGGACAATGTTTACCAGCTGGGTTACATAGTCCATACCCCCTACAGCCTCCAGCTGGTTTTTTTGCCTCAATTTGGCTACCAGGGTTACAATGTCACAGGCTTGGTCTTCTTCAAAAAGTTCTACAATGCTTTCAAAAATAAGACGATGGTTTTCCTTATAAAAATCTTCTGGCTGTAAAATATCCAATACCCGCAGAAGTGCTTCCTTATCAAGAAGCATAGACCCTAAAGTAGCTTGTTCCGCCTCGAGATCATGAGGAGGAACCCTTTCAATACTCAGGACTCTTCCGCCTCCTCCGGCACTTCTTCTCCCTGGATTTTTACTTGAACTGTAGCATAAACACCCTTACCCAGGTTAACTTTCACCGGATATTCACCTATTTCTTTGAGTGATTCTTCTAACTCCAGATATTTTCGGTCTAAATTTATACCCGCAATCCGAGAAATTTCCTCCGCTATCTCCCGGGAAGTAACCGAGCCGTAAAGTTTTCCTGTTTTACCAGCTTTTTTCTTGAATTCAAGAATCAGGCCCTCTATTTTCCCCTGTAACGCTTTAGCCTCTTCTAACTCTTTAGCCTCCCGGATGGCTCGTTTCTTTTTTAGCGCTTCTATCTGGGTAATATTACCCTTATTAGCCTCTACAGCTAGTTTTCGAGGCAAAAGATAGTTGCGAGCATAACCACTTTTTACCTCTACTACATCTCCTTCTCTTCCCAAATTTTCCACTTCCTGCAAGAGTATCACTTTCATGTTATATCCTCCTCACTTACCTCTAATTTTCCGCAAGTCAAACCACACATCAAAAACTCCCAACCAGCTCAATATGGTAGAAAGCAAAGGTTGCAAAGCTAAAAAAATCACTATAATCGTTAACCACACTCGAGAACGAATATACTTACCAAGAAAATAGTATACCACGGACGCCCCCTGAACTAAAAAAAGTATCTGAGTGACCATCTGTAAATTCAAACCGATCTTGCCCCAGAAAGTAGTTCCTCCAAATAGAACGAAAAGCCATCCCAGAGCAAAAGCCCAGAAAATAGATTTAGGTAGTTGCCATTCCCCAAAGGGGGGAAAAGGAGGAAATTTGATCCCCAATCTCTTTCCTATCCAGCCACCTAAAAGAAAATTGAGCACCGTGTCCAGAATAGAAGCGACAATTACCGTAGCAGGTAAAGCCATGCGAATAAGATTGATTATATCTTCTACATTTATGCCTCCCTCAGAAGGGAGAAAAGACAAACCCTTTTTCAAACCTTCTTCTAAAAAAGATAAACTTTCTGCCAGAGGATTCTGACCCATGATTAAAATTACTAAACCAATTAATAACAATTTAGAGGAGATAGAAACCAGAGTATTTATTCCTATTACTTCTATAAAGTTATAACCTCTTTTGATGGTAAGGCCCATAATTAATCCCAAAAGAGTAAATCCTACAAAACAGGTCAGGGCAGATACTACTCCGGCAAAGATAAAAACTATAAAACTGGCCACCAGAGCTGCCAGTAACCCCGCTCTCATATCCCAGCGAATGGTTAAGAACATAACCGGAAGAGGGCAGAGAAAACTCAATAAAAAACCTAAAATAGGAATATATATGGAAGATAAATAAAAAACAACGGTGAGGGCAGCTAAAAAAGCTCCCTCTGCCGTGGATCTGGCTTGTCTCATTAATCCTAATCTATTGTATAAGGTAAAAGAGCAAGTTCCCTCGACCTTTTTATAGCCTGGGCAACTTTCCGCTGGTGTTTAGCACAAGTTCCCGTGACCCGACGAGGAACAATCTTACCTCTTTCACTTAAAAATCTCTGGAGAAAATCGGCATCTTTATAATCTATTGTTGCTTTTCCCAAACAAAACATACAGGGTTTCCTTTTTCTGCGGAAGAATTTCTTCCGTCCCGAGTATTCATCCTTATCTACTGCCATTTTCAGTTACCTCCTCTCTTTTTTTATTCTCCGGATATGATAAAAGCTTCACTCCTGAAGCTACAATTTCATAAGCTCTTCTTTTTTTACCTTCCGAGTTTTCATAGGTTCTTGCCTGAACCCTCCCCTCTACGAAAATCCAGTCACCTCTTTTTAAATTTTCTCCACAGAAAAGAGCCAGGTCTCGCCACGCTATTATGTTGAGGTAATCTATCCATTCTTTTTCTTCCTCAGAAGGGATAGTCCGATATACCGCCAGCGAAAAGTTAACCACCGGTATACCCGAGGGGACATAGCGCACTACCGGACTATGAGGTAAAAATCCGATTAAAAAAACCCGGTTAAGACTGAGATGAGACATCACCAGCTGTTTCTTCGCTTACTATCTCTTCTGGAATCTTCTCTTCTGGGGAAGATGAAGTAGTAGAAACCTCTTCTTC
>DAOSVE010000005.1:5873-36963 GCA_035593465.1 Candidatus Atribacteria bacterium
TTCATCTTCTTTAACTAAAAGATGACGAATAACTTTCTCATCTAAACTTATCCATCTTTTAACTTCTGCTACTTGAGAAGGGGGAAGCTTAAAATTAAAAAATGCATAATAACCCTCCTGGTACTTTTGAATAGGGTAAGCTAACTTCCTTCTTCCCCACAGGTCTACCTTTACCACCTCGCCCCTTTCTCCCAGAAAGTTCTTAAGTTTTTCTACTTCTGAGCTTAATTCTTCTTCAGAAAGAGTGGGCCTTAATATTACTCCCAGTTCATAACTATTCATGTTCATGTTAATTCCTCCCTTTGGACTTTTTTGGTTTCACTTTTGGTGAAACAGGGAAATTTATTAAGTGCCTTCTTGCCAGGAAGAAAGATATTCTCTCTGGCGAGAAGTCAATTCTTCAATTTCTAAACCCAGAGATTGAAGTTTCAGGAAAGCTATCTCCCGGTCTATTTCTTCGGGAACTCGATAAACTCTTTTCTCCAGATACGAAGCATTTTCCTTCAAATATTTAACTGACAGAGCCTGATTGGCAAAACTCATATCCATAACTGTAGGAGGATGGCCTTCTGCACAGGTCAGATTAACCAGACGTCCTTCTCCCAGAAGGTATACTCTTTTTCCATTCTTTAAAGTGTATTCCTCCACCAAAGGACGGACTTCCCTTTTGTTTACACTCATTTCTTCCAGCTCTTTTATATCAATTTCCACATTAAAATGACCAGCGTTAGCTAAAATAGCTCCATCCGGAAGAGATAAAAAGTGTTCTCCTCGAATAACTGAGGTATTTCCAGTAGCAGTGATAAAAACTTCCCCCCAAGGAGCAGCTTTTTTCATGGATAATACGTTATTCCCATCCATCAGTGCCTCTAGCGCTCTTACAGGGTCCACTTCTACCACTGCTACCTGAGCTCCCATGCCTTTAGCTCGGGCAGCAATTCCTCTCCCACACCATCCATAACCTGCTACCACTACTTTTTTACCCGCCAATAAAATATGAGTAGCTCGTAAAATAGCTTCGATAGTACTTTGCCCTGTTCCATAACGATTATCAAAAAGGTGCTTGGTAAGAGCATCATTTACAGCAATGACCGGATAACCCAGTTCTCCATTTTTTTCCAGACTCCTCAGCCTAATGACTCCAGTAGTTGTCTCTTCTGTCCCTCCTTTAATTTCGGAAAGAAGCTCTCTTTTGTGGCCATGCACAAAGGAAACCAGGTCTGCTCCATCATCCATAGTAATATGAGGCCTAAACTCCAGTACTTTTTGAATATGTTGATAATAAGTATCGTGATTCTCTCCTCGAATAGCAAAAACAGAAATGCCGTAATCCTTTACCAGGGAAGCTGCTACTTCATCTTGAGTGCTTAAAGGATTAGAAGCGCAAAGCCGTATTTCTGCACCTCCTGCCTGCAAAGCCCTCACTAAAACCGCAGTTTCAGCAGTAACATGAAGACAGGCAGCTACTCTCAACCCTTTAAGAGGCAGGGTATCTCTCCACGAAGAAGCAATACCAGTAACTACTGACATCTCCCGTTCTGTCCACTCAATTTTCTTTTTTCCCTCGTTAGCTAAATCTAAATCAGCTACTTCGAATTCCACCATTTTCCGCCTCCTTTCAGAGTCCTGCTTTTTCCCTTAAAATATCAACTTTATCAGTTTTCTCCCAGCTAAAATCAGGGTCGTTGCGCCCAAAGTGACCATAAGCAGCAGTCTTTTTATAAATAGGTCGCCGAAGTTTGAGATTTTTAATTATAGCTCCAGGGCGAAGGTCAAAAACTTCCCTCACCAGGCGAAGAATTTCATCATCAGGAATTTTCCCCGTTCCTTTGGTATCTATACTCATAGAAACCGGACGGGCTACACCTATAGCATAAGCTAACTGGAATTCACATTTGCTGGCCAGACCAGCAGCTACAACATTTTTGGCCACATAGCGAGCGGCATAACTACCAGAACGGTCTACTTTAGTGGGGTCTTTACCAGAAAAACACCCTCCTCCGTGTTTGCTAATACCTCCATAGGTATCAACAATGATTTTTCTTCCCGTAAGACCAGTGTCCCCTTGTGGTCCACCAATGACAAATCTTCCCGTGGGGTTAACTAAAATCTGGGTATTATCATCTTTATAAGCAGGAGGAATAATCGGGTTTATTACCTCTCTCACTATATCTTCCCGCAGAGTATCTAAAGAAATATCAGGATGATGCTGAGCAGAAACCACTATATTGGCAATCCTTACCGGTTTATCGTCTACATAATCCACAGTAACCTGCGTTTTTCCATCAGGTCTCAGGTAAGGAAGAATCTCCTTTTTCCTCACTTCCGCCAGACGAAAAGCTAAACGGTGAGCCAGAATGATAGGAAAAGGCATAAGCTCCGGAGTTTCATCACAAGCATAACCATACATCATACCCTGGTCTCCAGCACCTAAAGAAAGTTCTTCATCTTCCACTTCTTCTCCCATTTTTACTTCCAGTGAACGATTAACTCCTAAGGCAATGTCTGGAGATTGCTCATCTATAGCAGTTAAAACTGCACAGGTTTCAAAATCGAAACCATATTTAGCTCGAGTATAACCTATATCCCTTACTGTACTTCGGGCAATATGAGGGATATCTACATAAGAATTAGTGCTTACCTGCCCGGCAATTAAAATTAAACCCGTTGCTACCAGAGTTTCTACTGCTACCCTTCCTTGAGGGTCTTGAGCTAATATAGCATCCAGTATAGCATCAGAAACCTGATCCGAGATTTTATCTGGATGACCTTCAGTAACTGATTCAGAAGTAATTTGATATCGTTTCTCCAATGTAATATTACCTCCCTTCCATCGCCAGAAAAGATTTTATAATTAATTCCTCTTTCAAAGAACTCATTCATCAAAAACCAAACTTTTACATTAAATCATAATAGAGAAAGAAATTCAATTAATCTTCTCCAAAAGATTTAAACCTTCTTTTTCTGAATAAAGAAGGGGAGCTCTATGCCACAACCTTTCCAGTTGATAAAACAGTCGTTCTCCTTCTCGAAAAATATGAATCATTAAATCACCATAGTCAATAAGGATCCATTCTCCTTCTTCCATCCCCTCAAGATGAGAAGGCCGCAATTGGCGCTCTTCCATCTTTTTCAGGACTTCTTCTGCTACTGCTTTAGTCTGAAGAGCAGAAGAACCACTACAAATGATCCAGTAATCAGAAAAGGGAAATATTCCTCGTAAATCAAGAACGGCGAGGTCAAAAGCTTTTTTACTCTCCGCCGCCTCCTTGGCTAATACTATCTTCTCCTGAATTCTCAATATCCTCCCTCCGAGCAAAGAAAAATTTCTGAACCATCTCTTGAGAAGCCTCGAGGTCTGGTTCCCAATAGCTTACTCCATTTATGTATGTTGGTTCCCCGGGCATCGTTTCCATTCTTATTATCCGTTCACTCAATCCTTGAAACCACATAACCAACTGGGTGAGGTAGTCACCGGTCAAATTAGTAGTTAGAGCTTCCCGGGAGCTTTCTATCAATTGAGGAATTCGAGTCACCAAAAGAGGGTCATTCTCTACTTTATCCAAAAGAGCCTGAAGGAATTTTTGTTGTCTTCTGATTCTTCCAATATCTCCCAGCGCGTCATATCTAAAGCGGACATACTGGAGCGCCTTTTCTCCATTGAGCAGTTGTTTCCCTGCAGGAATGTCTATATAAAGACCTTGCGCTTTGTCCACATACTTAAGAGGTTTCTCTACTTCTATTTCTATCCCTCCTAAAGCATCAATTACTTTTTCAAATCCTTCATAATCCACTTCCACAAAATAGGGAATTTTTATCCCCAGAGCACTTTCTAAAGTTTGCCGGAGAAGCCCTATTCCTCCTTGAGCATAAGAATGATTAACTTTATCATATCCTCTTCCCGGTATCAAAAGACGAGAATCCCGGGGAACGGAAAAAAGAAGGACCTCATCTATCTGGGAATTAATACCTACTAGAATTATAGTATCGCTCCGTCGAGGTTCAATACTATCCTGACCCACCACTAAAATAAAAGTATTTGGTGGTTCACTGTAACCCATTACTTCTTTTACTACGGTCCAGCGTAAAGGGATTCTGAACCCTAAAAGAGTGGATAAAAAAAGAATAAAAACACCTAAAAAAAATCCCAGAAGAATATAAAAAACCTTTCGGCTTCTTCTTTTATTTTTCATTTTCTTTGTTCCAGGCTTTCCAGGCAGCAGAATAAACTAGAAAATTATGAGAAAGAAGAAAAGATAATTTTTCTTTTAAAACCTGCCGGTAAGCTTCCTCCCAGTCTTTTTCTGCCATCCCTCTTATTAAATTGGCTTCAGGAAATTCCCGCCCCGCTTCACAAAAATCGGCAATGAATAAAATTTTATCAAATCTGGACATTGCCTCATTCGAGGTAGCATGCCAGCGTATAGCGTGCCAGATTTGATAGTCTTTAACTCCAAATTCTCTTTCTACTATCGCAGGCCCTGCTAAAGCATGGAAAATAGCAGGAATAGAATAGGCTTCTTCTTCCAGGTAAGGAGGTAAAAGAGGAACTAATTCCTCAGAAGATAAATCTCGGGCACAGTCATGTAGAAGACCGGCAACATACAATTTATCTTCCCTTTCTCCCCAGCGAGAAGCCAAATATTGAGCTTCTTCTGCCACTCCCAAACAATGATAAAATCGAGCCTCGGTAAGCATATTTTTCAAAGTAAGAATTATTTGGTCTTTAATCTTTATATAATCCATTTTTGTAAATATAATTCTCCACCGTCTCCGGTACCAGGTATTTAATTGATTCGCCTCTTTTTACTCTCCATCGTATCTCAGAAGATGAAATAGCTAAAGCGGAGACCTCGATAGTTTTCACCCTCCCCGGGTATTTCTTTTCCGCTCCTAACAATCGATATCCGGGACGAGAAGCAGCCACAAAGGTGCAGAGTTTCAACAGCTCTTCCGGATTATTCCAGTTGGAAATTTGAGAAAAAGCGTCAGCTCCGGTAATAAAAAAAATCTCCGTCCCCTCTCCCCATAAATTCTTAAAGTAACGAACTGTATCTATAGAATAAGAAGGACCAGGCCTTTCTATCTCAACCCGAGAAACCTGAAAATAGGGATTGGTAACCGTAGCTAAAACAGCCATAAGGTAGCGATGTTCAGGGTCGCTTACTTCTTGTCCTATTTTGTGAGGAGGGCGAGCAGAAGGAACAAAAACCACTTCGTCTAAATCAAAGTAGTCTCTTACCTCCTCAGCAGTTACTAAATGCCCATGATGAATAGGGTCAAAAGTTCCTCCCATAATTCCTTTTTTAGGCGTAAAATATCACTCCCGTATCTGTCCTGTTCCCCAGACCATATATTTAACCGTAGTAAGCTCTCGCAACCCCATAGGACCTCGAGCATGGAGCTTTTGAGTGCTTATACCAATTTCTGCTCCCATTCCAAATTCTCCTCCATCGGTAAAACGAGTAGAGGCGTTGACATAAACTGCTGCAGCATCTACTTCTTCGAGAAACTTTCTCGCTGCTGCATAATCCCGAGTTACGATGGCTTCAGAGTGATGAGAACCATATTTATTGATGTGTTTTATAGCCTCATCTATTCCCCCCACCACTTTGACTGCTAAAATCAAATCTAAATATTCTGCATACCAGTCTTCTTCCGTTGCTAATTTTACTTCTTTCACTAGCTCCTTTGTTTTTTCACACCCTCTTATTTCCACTCCTTTTTCCCTTAAAACACGAACCATCCGGGGAAGAAATTGGGGAGCAATTTTTTCATCCACAAGAAGAGTCTCACAGGCATTGCAAACACTGGGGCGCTGAGTTTTAGCGTTAATGACTATTTTCTCTGCCATTTCCCCATCAGCACTTTCATCTACATAGACATGGCAATTTCCCACTCCTGTTTCTATTACCGGAACTTGAGAATTTTCTACCACCGATTTTATCAAACCTGCTCCTCCCCGGGGAATAACCACATCTATATAATTCCGGAGAGTCAAAAGCTCCTGCACTTCTTCATGGCTCTCACACTCTAACAAATTAACCACCTCAGGCGGGAAACCACATTGGGATAAAGTCTCTTTAGTTTTATTTACCAGCACTCGATTAGAGTAAATGGCTGAGCTACTACCTCGAAGAAGGAGAGCATTACCCGATTTTATACCCAAACCTATACTATCTATCGTAACATTTGGACGAGCCTCATAAATAATAGCTACAACCCCCAGAGGCACTCTCATTTTAGTAATCAAAAGGCCATTAGGCCTTTTAGAACCCTCTATTACTTCTCCCACCGGGTCAGGAAGATTAGCCACTTCCCGCAGGCCAGAAGCCATAGCTTTTATGCGGGAAGAAGATAATTCCAGACGATCTAAAAGAGAGGGCTTCATTCCCATATCTTTAGCTCTTTCTAAATCTCTTCTGTTCTCTTTTTTTATTTCTTCTTCATCTCTTTCTAAGTTATCAGCCAGCCGTAAAAGAAACTGGTCTTTATAAAAAGAAGAAACATTACTAAGAAAATAGGAAGCTTCTTTAGTTTTCCGGGCGATATCTTTCACCTTTTCTCCCACACTAATCTCCCCCTAATAGTACTAAATTATCAGCATGAACCACTTCTTCATCAAAATCTTTCCCCCCCAGAACTTCCTTTACTTCTTCAGTGTGCAAACCCAATATTTTTTTTAGCTCCTCTGAAGAATAATTAGTTATTCCTCTTCCCACCAATTCCCGAGCAGGACCTAAAATCTCTACACAATCTCCTAAGTCAAAGTTTCCCTCCACTGCCTTAACTCCAGCAGGAAGGAGGCTCTTCTGAGTCAAAATAGCTTTTTTAGCTCCTTTATCTATCAAAACATTACCCCGGGGCATCATAGCAAAAGCAATCCACCTCTTCCTTCCCGGAAGGTGTTTCACTTCCGGCCAGAAGAAAGTGCCCCGTTTTTTCCCTTCTCCGATTTCTTGCAAAACTGAGAAATCTTTACCTGAAGCTATTATCACTCCTGTACCAGAGAGAGTAGCCATTCGAGCAGCTATTATTTTACTCTTCATTCCTCCGGTAGAAAAGTAGTTACCTTCCCCTCCAGCCATCTCCTCTATCTCCAGGTCAATTTTTTTCACTTCCTCAATCAAAGAAGCTTGAGGTAAAACACGGGGGTCAGCAGTAAAGAGACCTTCTACATCAGAGAGAATGACCAGAAGGTCTGCATCTATTAAAGAAGCTACCAGAGCTGAAAGACGGTCATTGTCACCAAATTTAATTTCCGCCACTGCCACTGAGTCGTTTTCATTAACCACAGGGAGAACTCCCAGATGGAGAAGAGCTTCAAAGGTATTGCGGGCGTTTAGATATTTAACTCGATTATTAGTATCCTCAGGTGCCAGAAGTATCTGAGCTACCTGTATCCCCAAGGGAGAGAAAACTTCACGGTAGGCTTGCATTAAAACGCTCTGTCCGATGGCTGACATAGCTTGCTTGAAAGGGATATCTCCTCGCTTCCTGGATAACCCCATAACACTCATTCCACAAGCTACTGCTCCTGAAGAAACCAGAATAATTTTTTTCCCTCTTTCTCGCAGATAGGCTATGTTACAAGCCAGCTCTTTAATTTTTTCTAATTGTAGAACTCCTTCCCTCACTAAAAGTGAGGAACCCACTTTTATCACTATCAAATTGCTATTTTTTTGAAATTCTTCTCTACTCATCAGCGAGAATTTTCAGCCTCTTTTCCTTCCAGACCAGCTTCCTTTCCCCTACTTCTATTATGCTTGAGGATTTTAGAGGTAATAAATAACGCTTAAAACCGGACTTTTCTAATTCCCGGTTTAAAAACTCCTCTTCTTCTCCAGAGTGGAGGTCTGCCTCCTGAAGCAATCTCTCAAGATAAGTAGAAGAAAAACGGTAAACCACTGGAGATATATCTCTTTCTTTTTTCTCTTCCCCTGCTACTATTTCTACCTCTTTTTTTCTTTCCTCTTTTAATATTTCCCTTATTCTCTCTAGAAGTTCACTCACTCCCTCACCGGAGTGAGCCGATATCCCCCATCCCTCTATTTTCTTCCTTTCTAAAATCGCCTTAAAGCTATTCCAGTTTTCTCGAGCTTCAGGAAGGTCTAACTTGTTAGCCACTACAAGAAATGGCTTATCCTCAAGATGTGAATTATATTTTCTTAGCTCCTCTCGTATAATCCTTAAATCTTCCTCAGGACTGATTTCCGAAAAAGGAGAGGATAAATCAATCAAATATAAAAGAAGATGCGCTCTCTCAAGATGGCGAAGAAATCTATTTCCCAGGCCTTTTCCTTCGCTCGCCCCCTCTACAATTGCCGGGGTATCCAGTAAAATAAATTTCTCCTCACCTTCACCTACCGTTCCTAAAATTGGCTCCGAGGTAGAAAAAGGATAAGAAGCCACCAGAGATTTGGCATTACTCACCCGAGATAGAAAAGTAGACTTCCCGGCATTAGGTAACCCCACCAGGCCCACATCAGTTAAAAACTTTAATTCCAGACGAAGCTCTCGTGACTCTCCTTCCTCCCCCTTTTGTGCCATTCGAGGAGTTCGGTTATCAGGAGAGGTAAAGAAAACATTTCCCTTTCCTCCCTTTCCTCCCCGAGCAATCATCACTTCCATCCCCGGATAAAGAAGGTCAGCAAGCAATTCTCCGGTGCGGTTATCAAAAACCTGTGTTCCCAAGGGAACTTCAATTACCAGATCTTCACCTTTTTTGCCTTCTTGTTTTTTTCCCTTACCTCCCTCTCCAGAAGAAGCCTGGTATGAAGGAGAAAAGGATAAATCTCGAAGGGTCTCCCGGTGAGGAGAGGCACGGAGAAAAACTCTTCCCCCTTCTCCTCCTTTTCCTCCATCTGGCCCACCCCGGGGAATATATTTTTCCCGACGAAAGCTAATCGCCCCATCTCCTCCCCGGCCTCCTTGCACTCTAATAATTACGCTATCTACAAACAATAACTCTCCTCACTTTTAATTCATATTTTCGGAAAAAACAGAAACCTGTTTTTTATTTTTCTTATCTTCAAAAACCACATACCCATTACGGAGAGCAAAAAGGGTGTCATCTTTCCCTCTACCTACATTGACTCCCGGATGAATTTTAGTACCTCGCTGGCGAACAATAATTCCTCCCGCTTTAACAAATTGTCCACCGTACACTTTCACTCCCAAACGTTTGGAGTTACTGTCTCTACCGTTACGTGCACTTCCTCCTGCTTTCTTATGAGCCATAGTCTCACTCTCCTTCTATTTTTTCAATACGCACCAAAGTAAGAGGCTGACGATGACCGGTTTTTTTCCGATAATTCACTTTGGGCTTATATTTAAATACCACCACTTTTTTACCTTTATCTCTTCTGAGAACTCTCCCGGTTACTTTTGCCCCTTCTACATAGGGTTTTCCCACCTCCAGGGCATCGTCTTTTTTCCACATAAGCACCCGGTCAAAAACCACTCCTTCCTCTTCCCGGGGTAACCAGCTATCCAGCTTAATTATACTTCCTTCCTGCACGGTGTACTGTTTTCCCTGCGCTTCAATAATAGCAAACATAAATTTCACCTCCCAGAGAACGGTAAAGAATTTACCATAGAAACCGGAATTTAGTCAAATAACTTTTTCCATTTTTTCCCGGACTTCTTCACTGCCCACCCCGATGATAGCATACCGGCGAGGGGCAAGAGATGGGTCTATTTTCCATAATATTTCCTTACTGTATAATTTTTTTAAATTGTCCAGAAATTTTTGCCCCTCTTTCTGGAGATACGCTCCTAATTCCTCTCCCACTGAAAACGCCACTGTAGGAGAAGAGGTATTACTGCATATTTCCTCCAGCTTTCGTAAAAAATTAACCGCTATAGTTTCCAGAGATAATATTTTCCCCTCCCCCTCACAAAAAGAACAAGGCTCTCGTAAAAAAGAATCTATTTCTTTTATCAGCCTTTTTCTGGTCATTTCTACCAGCCCTAATTCACTCATCTCCACCACTGTACAGCGGCTTCTATCTTTCAAGAGAACTTCTTCTAATTTCCTCACCACCTGCCGGCGATGCTCTTTCTTTTCCATATCAATGAAATCAACAAGAATTATACCTCCTATGTCTCGCAACCTTACCTGACGAGCAATTTCTTCTGCTGCCTCCATATTGGTTTTAAAAATGGTCTCCTGCAGGTTCCCTTTTCCCACAAATTTACCGGTGTTCACATCCACAACGGTCATAGCCTCAGTCCGATCAAAAACTAAATATCCTCCACTTTTCAGCCACACTCTTCTACTCAGAGCTTTCTCTATCTCCCGGTTAAGGCCAAAGTGCTCAAATATATTCTCCCGGCTTTCAAAAAGCTTAATCCGGTTACTTAAAGAAGGAGCGATAGAATCTACAAAGTCTCTGAGCTTCTGGTAACCAAAAAAAGAATTAATCCAGACAGTTTCCACTTCTTCATCCATCACATCCCGCACTAAAGTATAGATGAGACTGGCTTCTTCATAAAGAGCACAGGGAGGAGACATGATTTCAGCCTTTTTTAAAATTCTATCCCACAACCGAAGCAAGTTGTCTATATCATCCTTCAATTCTTCAGACTTTTTCCCCTCTGCTGCCGTACGTGCTATTATACCTACACTCACAGGCCTCAGCCTTTCCAGTACTTTCTTCAATCTCTCCCGCTCTTCTGCGGATCCTATTCGATGGGAAACCCCCACCGTATCTATACCAGGCATTAAAACTACATACCTTCCCGGTAAAGAAATTTTAGTACTTATTCGAGCTCCTTTAGTTCCCATAGGTTCTTTAGTCACCTGCACTACTATTTCCTCACCGGGGCGTACCAGCTCTTCCACTCTCTGCACTTTATTTTTATCATCTAAAAGCATGTCGCCAATAAAAAGAAAGGCATTCTTATCCAGACCAATATTTACAAAAGCAGATTGAATACCGGGAAGAACATTCTCTACCACTCCTTTGAAAACATTACCGACCAAGCGAGATTGAGTAGCTCGATCGAAAAAAAACTCTACTACTTTTCCCTCCTCCAAGAGAGCTGCTCTTGTCTCTATCTCTGACATATCAATTACAATTTCTTTCTTCAATTATCCAACCTCCGTTCTACCATAAAACTTCTTCTTTAACTATCCTTGTAGGGTCTTCACCCCACTCCTTTTCCAGTATTTTTGCCCACTCCCCGGGACTGTATAATATTTTTTCCTTTTTAAAAAGGAAAAACACCACTAAAAATTCCCCAATCAGCTCTCTTTTTTCTTCCTCTATCTCCATTTCCTCAGTTAAAGAGCTTGCTCTCTCTTTTAGAGAGGGGGAAAAATAATAAGAATAACGTATTCCCTTCATAGACCGATTAATAGAAGGAAAAGACGGAGGAAGAGGGGTTACCTCTTCAATTTTTAGCTCGGGAAATACTTCTCCATTTAAAGTATTTAATAACTCCTCGGGAAATAATTCCCGAGAAAGAGAAACATCCCAGTATTCCGCTCTGCTCTCCACTCCTAAAGGTAGCGCCGGACCAAAGGAAAGAAGAGGACGAGGATTAAAACCCTGCGAATAGACAACCGGAAGTCCAGCCCGGCGAAAAGCTCTGCTCCATAGGCGACTCAAATCCAGCTGAGAAATAAAGTGGAAAGGAGCCATTTTTTGATGTTTCACTCGATAACGAAATCTGTCCATATCAGCAAACTCCACAATTATAGCAATTCTCCCCTTCCCGGCAGGGAGGGGTTATTTTTTCTTCTTGAGACAATTGGTATTCTTTCCACAAAAAATCTTTATTTACTCCTGAAGAAAGATGTTCCCAGGGAAAAATTTCTTCTCTCTCTCGTTCTCGATGGGTATAAAAATTTAAGTTCAATCCCTCCTCTTCAAATGCTTCCTGCCACCGCTGGAGAGAAAAAAACTCTCTCCAGTTATTCATTACTCCTCCTTTTCTATATACTCGCTCAATAACTGAAGAAATTCGCCGGTCTCCTCGACTTAACGCTCCCTCTATGAGATTCACCTCAAAATCTGACCAATTGTAACGAACCCGGTGGCCCAGAGGACGAAGGAGAGAATGAAGAATAGCCATTTTCTCTTCTAAAGATTCTATTTCCTCCTCTTTTGCCCATTGAAAAGGAGTGTGAGATTTAGGGATAAAAGCGGAAATACCAAGATGCACTCCTCTTTTCTTTCCCCGGCTCAAAATCTCTTTTACTAAGTTTGCAATACCTCTTATATCCTCTTCTCTTTCCCCAGGAAGACCAATCATAAAGTAGAGCTTTACTTCTCTCCAGCCTGAGGAAAAAGTTTTTCCCACCGTTTGAAAAATATCCTCATCGGTCAGGCCTTTATTAATCACTCGCCGCAATCTTTCACTACCCGCTTCAGGAGCAAAAGTTAACCCACTACGACGCACCTCCTGCAAAGACTGAGCTATCCCCACAGAAAAAGCATCCATCCGCAGCGAGGGAAGAGAAACATTTACCTTAGATTCTTTTAATCTAAAAGACAATTCTCTCACCAGATATTCAATAGCTGAATAATCAGTGCTACTTAGAGAAAGGAGAGAAACTTCTTCATAGCCGGTGCTTTTTACCAGCTTTTCGGCCAATTCTATCACTTTTTCCGGGGAACGTTCCCGGTGAGGACGATAAATCATTCCTGCCTGACAGAAACGACAACCTCGGGTGCAACCCCGGGATATTTCTAAAGGGATTCGGTCATGAACAATATTAAGGTAAGGAACTATGATTTTTTGAGGGTAAGGAGCACTATCAAGGTCTTTTATCCACCTTTTTCTCACCACCCCGGGAGAAATACTTTTTATTTTTCCATCAGGATGATAAGAAACCGAATAAAAGCGGGGAACATAACAGCCCTCTATTTTAGATAGTTCTGATAAAACGTTATCTCGCTTTTCACTTTTCATAGCTTTCAATACTTCCACTATTTCTACTATCGCTTCCTCTCCCTCTCCCAGCAAAAAGACATCAAAAAAGGAAGACACCGGTTCAGGATTAAAAGCACAAGGTCCTCCTCCCAAAATTAAAGGAAATTCCTCTCCTCGTTCTTCACTCCACAGAGGTATACCCGCCAAATCCAGAAGATATAAGACATTAGTATAATTCAGCTCATGTTGCAAGCTCATCCCCACTACATCAAAGCTACGAAGAGGAATTTTACTTTCTAAAGAGTAGAGAGGAATATTTTTTTCTTTCATCATTTTTCCCATATCCGGCCAGGGAGCAAAAACTCTTTCTGCTCTCACTCCAGGAAGAGAATTGAGAATATGGTAAAGAATTTTCAACCCCAGGTGAGACATTCCTATTTCATAAAGGTCGGGAAAAGCTAAAGCCACAGATATCTCAACATCTTCCTCCTTTTTCATACTCATATTCCATTCTCTTCCTATATAGCGAGCCGGCTTACTAATAGAGAGCATCTCCTGCCGGGATAAAATTTTTTCTAAATCCACAACTTCCAACTTTCCTTACCTCCACTTTTACTGATATTATAAACCAAACCAGCTGAAGCCAAATTTGCTACCAACGAACTCCCTCCATAACTTATAAAAGGTAGAGCAATCCCGGTAACCGGCATGACTCCTAAATTCATACCTATGTTCACTGCCCACTGGAAAAGTAAACTTATTCCCAGAAGAGAAGCTAAAATCTTTCCTTCTAAGTCAGGAGAGCGGAGAGCTATCACTAAAAAAAGGTAGGATAGAGCTCCCAATAAAAATATAATTACCATTCCTCCTAAAAATCCCAGTTGTTCACACCAGGAAGCAAAAATAAAATCAGTATGCCGAGCAGGTAAAAAATACAGCTGACTCTGCGTACCGGAAAGCCAGCCCTGTCCGGTAAATCCTCCTGCCCCAATGGCAATTTTAGATTGCAAAATATGGTATCCGCTACCTAAAGGGTCTTTCCCCGGATCAATGAAAGAGAGTAATCGAGCTTTTTGATAATCTTCCAAAAAAAACCAGGAAAGAGGCAAAAGTCCCACTCCTATTCCTCCTATTACTGCCCATTTTTTAGCACTGAAGCCACAAACAAAAAGCCCTCCCAACCAGATAACCAGTAAAACCAGAGAAGACCCCAGGTCTGGCTCTTCAAAAATAAGTACCAGAGGAATAAAAGAAAGTATCCCGCTTTTAAGCAGAAGAGGCCAGAAATCAAAGTTCTCCCTCTGCTCAGAAAAATAATGAGCCAGAAATAAAGCCAGGGCAATTTTTGCTCCTTCCGAAGGTTGTACCGACTGAGAAAAAAGCCACCGACGAGAACCTGTTTCATCCCCTTTTCCAAAAACTAAAACTGCCCCCAGGGATAAAACCATCAAAAGATACCACAGCCACCCTCTCTTTACCCATTGATGGTAATCTATTTGGCTAAAAAAGAGAAAAACTAACCAGCCAACAAAATTCCAGATAATTTGTTTACTGAATAAGCTTGCTCCCCATTCTTCTCCTCGCAAGGGATCAACACTATATACTGCTAATACCCCAATAAGAGAAAGAGCAACAAGGATTAAAATTAGAGCTTTATCTTCCACTTTTTCCTCCTCGATTTTCTTCCCACCATTCAATCAATTTTTTAGCCGTTTGTGCTGCCTCGCCACTTCCATCCCCTCCATGTTCTATTAATACTAAAAAAACTACCTGAGGATGAGAAGAAGGGAAAAATCCTGCAAACCAGGAATGGTCTTCTCCTTGAGGATTCTGGGCTGTCCCGGTTTTGGCCGCCAGCTCAACCGGTAAACCCCGGCAAACCTGGCCAGTTCCCCTATTTACTACTTTTTCCATACCCCGGATAAGAGTCTCCCAGGTACTATTTTTTAATTCTATTCTATCCTGTAAAACTGGAGAGACCTTTCTAATCACTTCTCCTTTACTATCCAGCACCTCTTTGAGTACATGGGGTTGGTAAACTTCTCCTCGAGTGGCAATGCTACTCACCACTCGATACATCTCAAGAGGTGTAACCAGAAGATACCCCTGTCCGATAGATAGATTAATAGTATCACCAGGATACCACATCTCTTTAAGCTGCCTTTTCTTCCATTCTGGAGTAGGTAAAAAAGCAGTTTTCTCTCCTGGCAGGTCTATACCCGAAGGTCGGCCCACTCCTAACCTGCCAGACCAGTTTATAATTCTATCCGCTCCCAGCTCTAAACCCAGAGTATAAAAAGTAACGTTACAAGATTGAGCGATAGCTTCTTCTATGCTAACTGCCCCGTGGCCTCCTCTTCTCCAGCAAGGATAACGCCACCCATTATAATCCAGAAAACCAGGACAGAAAATCTTCCGATTCCCATCGGTCAATCCTTCTTCTAAAGCTCCAGTAGCTATCACTAATTTAAAAAGAGAGCCGGGAGGGTAGAGAGCTTGAAGAGAGCGATTGGTAAGAGGTTTATCCTGGTTTTGAGATAGGGTATTCCACTCCTCAGCAGTCATTCCCCAACTTAAGAGTTGAGGGTCAAAACCAGGTTTACTCACCAGCGCCAAAAGCTCCCCGGTATACGGGTCTCCTACTATAATTACTCCATTTCTATTACCCAGCAACTCATAACTATATTCCTGAAGTTCTCCATCTAAAGTCAACGTTACCGAATTTTTAAAGTAAGGAGAGCGATAATCTAAAACTCTTATCACTCTTCCCAAAGCATCTACTTCTATTCTCCGATACCCCTTTTCTCCCCTAAGAAGAGACTCATACTCTCGTTCCACTCCTACTTTTCCTATTCTATCTTCCATCTCATAACCTTCAGAATACAGTGATTCTAATTCTTCGGCGTTTATCTTCCCTACATAACCTACCACATGGGCAAATGGCTCTCCACGGGGATAATGACGAACCGGATAAGTTTCCACCCTCACTCCTGGTAAGTCATTTTGGGCCTCTTCTATTTTAATCGCCTCTTCCAGGCTCAAAGGGTCGATTAATATTATCTCTCCTACCCCTCTTTCTGGAAAAGGAGGAGAAAGTTCTCTCCCTAAAATCCTTTCCACTCTTTTTTCTATTTCTTCTACCTCCATTCCTCCTTTTTCATAAATTAAGCGGAAACGAGGAATGTCTTCAGCCAATACTTGACTATTACGGTCATAAATACTGCCCCGGATAGGAGAAAGAGAGAAAACTCTCACTCGGTTTTGTTCTGATTTCTGTTTGTACCAGTCTCCCTGTAAAATACTGAGGTACCAGAATCGAAAAGATAGAATCAGGAGTATAATTAAAAATAACCGAGAAAGATAAGTAATTCTCTGGTTTACTTGCTCCTGCATTTCGTCATTCCACATACTTGAGACCCCGATTTATTTCTTTCCTCCGCCACCAATAAAACAAAAAAATATTAAGAGGAATACTCAATAGCTTGGCTCCTAAAAGAGGAAAAAAAGGCAAAGTTACTCCCTCAATAGCAGCTACTATCTCTACCAGAATTAACTCCACGAGAGGAAAACAGAAGAAAATGGCTAAAAGTGAAATAGAGGTGGTAGAAAAAAATTTGGCCCAGCAATAAGTGAATAAAGCCAAACTTGATAAAATAAAAAGATAAGCTCCCCAAGGGGAAAAAAACAAAAGGTCCAAAGTTATTCCCAGAATCACAATAAGGAGAACATCTAAATTATCTTCTCTCTCCTCCCAGAACAAAGAAACCATTAGAAAAGAAAAAATCCATAAATGACGAAGGGGGAACCACAGATGCACTAGAAAAGAAGAACTTATCCCTTCCCACAAAAGAGGAAGAAAAAAAAAGATACCGATTTTCTCAATCATTCTAACTTCTCAGGAAGCGCTTTAATCACAAAAACCTTATCTAAAAGAGAAAAGTCACAGCTGGGCTCTACAATTACATTTTTGAAAAGACTACCATCGTCTTCTTCTATCTGAGAGACTCTTCCTACAATAATTCCTCGAGGAGTATTTTCTTCCCCACCTGAGGTTATAACTATATCTCCTTCTCTAAGGTCGGAAGTCCGATAAATATATTTCATAAGGCACAAACCTTCCCCGTTTCCAGTAACCACTCCTAAATCTCGGGTCCTTTGAACCAGAGCCCCCACTGATAAAAAAGGACTTAAAAGAAGTCTTATTACTGCATGATGAGGATAAACTTCCTCTATTTTACCCACCATACCCTGATAAGTAACTACTATTAACCCCTCAACTATTTCTTCTTTCTCCCCCTGGTCAATAATAGCTTTACCCCACCAATCATAAGGGTCTCTCCCTATCACCTGAGCTGATATTACCTCAAAAGGCAGTTCTTCTTCCATAGCCCCAGCTTCTATTTTCATTTTTAATGAAACCACTTTTTCCTGTAACAAAATATTCTCTGCTCTAAGTTTATCTATTTCTTCTTTAAGTTTTTGATTTTCCTCTCCCAGAGTCCTGGAGTCAGAAAAAAACCTTCCCCATCCCTGAAAAAGGTCTTTTACCCTCTCCCCCGCTCGATGAAGAGGAAGAAAAAAAGAACGAATATTCTCTATCTGGTTATCTTCAGTTCGAACTGCCCAGATTAAAATCTGAGAAGATACCACTATTAATACTATTAGTATCAAAAGTTTCTGGCTTCTGTTTCCGTTCATCATCACTCAGCAAAAAAGACTTTTTCCATAGAAGAAGAAAGATAAATTTTATCTTCTTCTATGGTTAAAATTTTTACCTCGGGGAATTTCTTTTCCACTACAGCCAAAGCTTCTTTTCCTCCTGCCATAATAGCGGTAGAAAGAATATCGGCAAAGACAGCTTCTTCGCTAATCACCGTCACAGCCTGAAAATCTCTTCCTGGATAACCGGTGAAAGGATTTAAGATATGATGATAACGCACTCCCCCCTCCTCAAAAAACCGATAATAATCTCCAGAGGTAGATACTGCTTCATTCTTGATTACCACATAACCTAAAAGTTTTTCCTGACGAGGATGACGGATCCCTACCTTAGTTTCCTTCCCCAGAACGAAAATCTCTCCTCCAGCATTAATTAGCGCCTGAGGAACTTTTTCCTTTCGCAGGAGAGAAACTATCTCATCTATCAAGTAGCCCTTGGCTATGCCACCCAGATCTATCTGGCCCTCTCCTTCAATTAATACTTCTCTATTCTCTCTATTCAAATATAATTTACTGCTATTTATTTCTCCTACTATCTTCTTAATTTCTCTTTCCTCAGGGAGAGAAGGTTGTTCAGAAAAACCCCACAAATCCATTAAAGGAGCAATTAAAACATTGAAAAACCCCTGAGTTTCTTCTTCCCCTTTTTGTGCTTTTTCTAACACCCGAAAAGTATCTTCATCTACTGAAAGAGGAAGAGAAGAATGATTTATTTTAAAAATTATACTCTGAGGAGAAAAACGATTCCAGAGTTGGTCCAGATGATTAACTAAAGAAGAAATTGGAGAAAAAAGAGAAACATTATCCCGGGGAAGTTCTACTTCTATCCAGGTATCAAAACCAAAAAAAGTTTTCTTCTCCTCTTTATCCCGGAAGAAAAAACCCCAGAACAAAAAAGCGAAAAGCAGAAAAACTAATAACGTTCTTTTATGTTTCATAAAGTATCTATCCATCTACCAAAGAATTATAACAGAAGAGGACTACAAGGGGGTATCTTTACTATAAATACTCCATAAAAGCATGGCTACAATCCCTTCCGAGTAGCGACCACAATATTGAAGAGAAAACATTTCTTAAAGTTCACAATTGACTTCTGCGAGGTTACAATAAAAGGAGCGATAATTACCATAGGCTCCAAAGCTAATTATAAAAAGGTAGAGAGGAACCACAAAAACGGCAATGATTTCCTGAAAGCCCCGAAGTGTCTATTTGATACCCCTTCCTTATCACTACCTCCTTTCCACAGGCAGGACAAAAACTAATATTTCCTTTTCCTCCTCCTGTGTTTCCCAGGTAAACGAAAGGAAGTTTTTCCCGAGCAAAATGGTAAACCTCTTCTAGAAAAGATATCGAAGTAGGAGGGTTATCAAGCTTATAAGCCGGGAAATAGCGAGAAAAATGGAGAGGAGTATCGGGATTTAAATCATAAATCCAGTTTACTAACTTTTCAATCAGTTCCCAGCGGTCATTTAAACCCGGGATGATTAAATTAGTTACCTCCACATGAAGGCCTTCTCGAACCGCAATCTCAATAGTTCTCAAAACAGGGGAAAGAGTTCCCCCACAGTAGTGGCGATAAAAGTCATCATCCATAGACTTCAGGTCTACATTCATCGCATCTATCCAGGGTAATAACTCCCGGAGGGGCTCTTCTTCTACATAGCCATTGGTAACCAGCACATTTTTAAGCCCTTGCTTTCTTACCAGTTGAGCGGTATCGTAGACGAACTCCCACCAGATGAAAGGTTCATTGTAAGTATAAGATAAACCTATAGAATCATTTTCTCGAGCCAGCAAAGCTAAATCTTCCGGATTTATTTCCCGTAAAGGGAAATCTGCCGGACTAACTTGAGAGATTGACCAGTTCTGGCAAAAAGAACAATGAAGATTACAACCTACACTCCCTACTGAGAGAATCTCTCTCCCGGGGTAAAAATGATAGAGAGGTTTTTTTTCTACAGGGTCTAAAGCTAAAGAGGAAATTTTTCCGTAAGTTTGAGCATATAATATCCCCTCTTCGTTTCTCCTCACCCGGCAAGTACCACTTCTACCTGCAGCAATTATGCACCGGTGGGAACAGAGGAAACATTGTACTCTTCCATTTTCTAAACTAGAAAAGAAGCGAGCTATTTTCAATCTTCTTCCTCATATCTATCCACAGTAAAGCAGTAAATGGTAAATTTTTCCTGGGGAGAAATACCCGCTTTAGCCAGAGCAATACGAATTTGCTCCTCTACAGTATCTACTCCCTCAATATTAGGAAGCAACAGTCCCTTTCTCCATCCTCGCTCTACTATAACTCCATACTTTTCAGGGTCCAATTCCTCTAAACTGTTCACTCTCTCAGGATAAGATAAAATATCTACCGATATCCTCAAGAGAGGTAGCTCCTCTTCTTGAAGAGGAGGAAAGCGAGGATCTTGAGTAGCAGCACTAACTGCGTTATGGATTATTTCCTGGGCTATATTTTCATACTGAGGAATGTAAGTACCAATACACCCTCGCAAATTTCCTCTCTTTTTTAAAGAAACAAAAACTCCTCGTCTCTCATTTAAAAGATATGGAGGGAGTCCAGAAGGAAGAGGAAGGTATCTCCCTTCCTCCAAATAATACTCTATAGATTTACGAGCTAAAGAAGTAATAATTTTCCCTAATTCACTTTTCTCTTCCATTTTCTTCACTCTTTCTCTGATTAAGATAACGTCTCCCTATTACCACTGCTTGCCAATCATCAAAAGCCTCATCGGGATAGAGAAAAGAAAGAGGGACAATTTTTCTCCATCCTCGAGGGGGATGAGCCTGAAAATACAACTTCCGGGCTTCTTCAGAGCTATTGTGCTCATCCACCAAAGTAAACGACAAGTTCATTTTCTCTAAGATTTTCATTATTTTTTCTCTACCGGTACTATTTCCCACCACCACTTGAAAAGGTCTATACTTTTCTCTAAGAATATTAATTTCTCTCTCTATCTCCCCCTCTGGCAATATATCATGGAACAACACCTCCCCTTGCAAGGAGAGAATTGCCACCCCTACTTTTTCTCTTCCCGGGTCGATAGAGAAAATTGTTTTTTCAGATTGGTGATCACCGGTAAAATCCATATCAACAACACCCTCGTGAGATTTATAAAGGGAACTTTCACCCCCTCCACCGGGTAATCCTCTCTTCCCCAGTAGTTTTTTGTGTTTTTCTTTTAAATCTTACGTCGCAAACGCTGAAAAAAGCTTTCCCCAGTGTAACTACTTTAATTTTTTAGCTCTCATACTTTTAGTTGGTATCACAAAAGTTCTTTATTCTTTCTCCTCCTTTGAGAGTATGAGAGAGTATCACCCCCTTATACTTTGGATTCCTGATAAAAGCATTCAGGAATGACGACAAAAAGGGATAATAAAAGACTTACCCCACTGAGGAAGGAGAAACATCTTCCTCAGTAACTTTTAATCTTTTTGGGGAATTTATCCCCCTTATAGTCTTCACCCTCACCCTAACCCTCTCCCGTCAAGGGAGAGGGAAAGAAAATCGAGATTTGCTTTTATCTTTTGTTTTTTTGGGGGTTATAAGGGGGCTCTGCCCCCTTATAGTTCTACATTTTCTCTCGAGCTAAATAATGGGTATGCAACAAGTGATGGGCTTTTTCCCCATTGGGCTCACCCAGGAACTCCTCGTATAGTTGTTTTATGGCCGGGTTTTCATGAGATTTCCGCAGAGGAAGATTTTTATCTACCTGGTAGATAGCTTCAATTCTCTTCATTCTAATCTCTAAATTGGTAGGTATAGGTTGCCCTCCTCCACCGATACATCCTCCCGGACAAGCCATAATCTCAATAAAATGATATTTAGAGTTTCCTTCCTTAACCCGGTCTAAAATTTTCCGGGCATTACCCAAGCTATGAGCTACAGCTACGTTTACCTCTAAACCATCAACATTAACCGTAGCTTCCTTCACTCCCTCCATTCCTCGCACATCATAGAAATCAATACTCGGAAGAGTTTTACCACTAACAATTTCATAAACGGAGCGAAGCGCTGCTTCCATAACTCCTCCTGTTGCTCCAAAAACTGCTGCCGCCCCGGTAGAAATACCCAGGGGGTCATCGAACTCTTCCTCAGGCATCTCTCTTAAATCGATACCCTTTTCTTTGAGCATCCGGGCTGCTTCTCGAGTGGTAAGAGAATAATCCACATCCTGACAGCCACTGGATTTCATCTCCTCCCGCTGACACTCAAATTTCTTAGCCGTACAAGGCATAATGGAGACTACTACCATATCCTGAGGGTCAATTCCTAATTTCTGAGCATAGTACGTTTTAGCCACCGCTCCAAACATTTGCTGGGGAGATTTACAGGTAGAAACATTTTCCATTAGCTCAGGATAAAAATGCTCCATAAACTTTATCCAGCCCGGGCTGCAAGAAGTTATGAGAGGTAGTTTTCCTCCCTTTTGCAAACGATTGATAAATTCTGTCCCTTCTTCAATAATGGTAAGGTCGGCAGCAAAATTGGTATCAAATATCCGGTCAAATCCCAACCTCCGGAATGCCGCCACCATTTTACCAGTGGTTACTGTTCCGGGGGGTAAACCAAAAGGCTCCCCAATACTCACTCTTATAGCCGGAGCAGTTTGCAAAACCACAAATTTTTCCGGGTCTTCTAAGGCTTCCCACACCATTTCTACATGAGAAACTTCAGAAAGTGCCCCTGTGGGACAGGACAGAATACACTGCCCACAATTAACACACACACTCTCTCCTAAAGGGAGACCTAAAGAAGGGCTGACTAAACTATCAAAACCCCGGTTAGCAAAATCAATGGCAAAAACGGTTTGTATTTCCTGGCAAGCCCTGATACACCGACCACACAGGATACAGCGGTTAGCATCTCTTTTAACTGAAGGGCTGCTCCGGTCTACTTCGTAGGTTTTTTTCTCCCCCGGAAAGCGAATCTCTCGCACACCAAATTGATAGGACAGGTCTTGCAGCTCGCAAGAACCATTGCGGTCACATAATTGACAATCCAGAGGATGGTTAGAAAGCAAAAGTTCTAGATTAGTTTTACGAGCTTCTCTCACTTTTTTAGAAGAAGTCCTGATTTTCATGCCCTCTCGTACCGCAGTTACACAGGAAGCCACAAGATTAGGTTGTCCCTCCACTTCTACCACACAGATCCGGCATCCTCCCCAGGGAGTCAACCCTTCAAGATAACAAAGAGTAGGAATCTTTATCCCTTCCATATTGCAAGCTTCTAAAACGCTAACTCCTTCTGGCACCTTCACTTCTCTTCCATCTAAATAAATAGTAACTAACTTTTTTTGACCCATTTCTTCTTTCATTTCCTCTGCTACTTTAGCCATAGGCCCTTCAACTCCTTACTCCAATCAAATTTTTAGTTTTAGTTTTCATAGAACAAGTATCCACAGGACATCTCTTCTCTTCTATGTGAGCTCTAAATTCCTCTTCAAAAAAGCTTAAAGAACGTAAAAGAGGATTAGGAGCAGCTTGTCCTAAACCACAAAAAGAGGTGCTTTTTATATGCTCTCCCATATAGCGAAGATTTTCAAGGTCTGAGAGGTCTCCCCTACCTTCACTTATTTTATTTAGAATCTCCACTATCCTTTTAGTTCCTACTCGACAAGGAGTACATTTCCCGCAAGATTCATGGAGAAAAAACTCCATAAAGTTTCTAACCACATCCACAATACAGTGGGTATCATCTATCACCGTTAGTGCTCCCGACCCTAAAGCTGAGTCATAGCGGGAAAGAGTGTCAAAAGCCATCGGGACATCTAAAAGGTCAGGAGTCATAGTGCCCCCTGAAGGACCACCAGTCTGAACTAATTTGAGACCCTTACCTTCTCGGATTCCTCCTCCTACTTCGAAAATCAGCTCTCTCAAGGTAATACCCATGGGAACTTCGATTAAACCCCAATTGTTTACATTACCGGTCAAACTAAAAACTTTAGTTCCCGGACAGGTAGGAGTCCCAATAGACCGGAACCAATCTGCCCCTCGCAAAATTATAGGAGGAATATTGGCCAGAGTCTCCACATTGTTAATCACTGTGGGCTTCCCCCATAATCCCCCCTGAGTAGGATAAGGAGGCTTATTTCGTGGTATTCCTCTTTTTCCCTCAATAGACTCTAAAAGAGCAGTTTCTTCTCCACAGATGTAAGCTCCTGCTCCTTTACGAATACTCACTTCAAAGTTAAAACCACTGTTAAGTATGTTTTCTCCTAGAAGACCATATTCCCGGGCTTGGTCTATAGCTATCTTCAAATGATTAACACTCTGGGGATATTCTCCCCGGACATAAATATAACCTCGCTGCGATCCTGTTGCATAACCAGCGATAGCCATAGCTTCAATTATGGAATGAGGGTCGCCTTCTAAAATGAGCCGGTCTTTAAAAGTCCCAGGCTCTCCCTCGTCAGCGTTACACACTATATATTTTTCCTCTCCTTCTGCCTTTCTGGTAAGCTCCCACTTTAAACCGGTAGGAAAACCTGCTCCTCCTCGACCCACAAGCCCTGATTTTTTTACTTCTGCTATTACCTCATCGGGAGTCATTTCACTTATTGCTCGGGAAAGAGCTAAATACCCATCCCGAGCGATATATTCTTCAATACTGGTAGGGTCAATTTGGCCACTGTTACGCAACACTACCCTCTTTTCCTTAGATAGGGGAAAATAAGGCAAAAAAGCACCTGCTTCTCCCCTTCCAGAAGGAGAAAAAATCAAATCTTTTACTGGCCTTCCTTTCCAAAAATGTTCTTCCACAATCCTTTTTACATCACTCAACTCCACTGGAGCATAAATAATATTATCCGGGTAAACCACCACAAAAGGAGAAGGAAGGGCCGCTCCAAGGCTACCAGTTTCCAGAACTTTAATTTCTTTATCTAAACCTAATCTCTCGACTTCTCTTTCCAGCCTCTCTTTAATTTGAGCTGCTCCCCGAACCAGAGAATTACTGGTCATTTCCACTAAAACATGGCTACGATAAAACATAGGCGTCCTCCTACCGATAAAGAGCTAAAACTTCTCGGATTCTATCTTCCGAGAGATTGCCATAAGTTACATCATTAATCATCATAGCGGGAGCAACGCCACAGACTCCCAAACAGCTAGCCGTCTCCAGAGTAAATTTACCATCCCGGGAAGTTTCCCCTTCTCTAATACCTAATTCCTTTTGCAGAGTTTTCAAAACATCCAAGGAGCCATTGACATGACAAGGAGCACTGCGGCAAACTCTAATTACATATTCACCCACTGGCTTTGTCTCCAAAAAAGAATAAAAAGTGGCCACTCCCCATACCACGCTGGATGGAACATTTAATTTCCGGGATACATATCCTAAAACATCACCAGGGAGATATCGCCATTTTTCCTGTATCTCTTGCAGAATAGAAAGAAGAGGAGTTTTCTCCTCTTGATATTTATCAATAATTTCATCTATCTCCTCATAAACCGCTAGCTCAGTCATTGAACCTCCTCCTCAGCCATACCTATCTCCTGATATTTTTTCAATATTTTTTCCAGATCACATCGTAAACACCGTTCTGCCTCTCGACGAGCATCTTCTTCCTCTAAGCAGAGCTTCACTTCTGAAAAAGAACACACTCGCTCTCTTACCGGTAGCTCCGGTGGTTTAACTCGAGGAATTTCTTGTAGAACTGGTGGTTCTTCTAAAACTTTAGGCCGCTCTGGTTGGATTATAACTTCTTCTTCCTCGGGCTTCAAATCCCGCAGATACTGGTGAATGTTAAAAGCTGCTCTTTTACCTAGAGCCATAGCATCAACTACGGTAGCTTCTTTACCTATAGCGTCTCCCCCGGCAAAAACTCCGGGAATAGAGGTAGAAAGAGAATATCGGTCTACCAGAATATTACCTCGATGGTCTAAGGTTAACATCTCTCCTAAGTTCTCCACTTCCGGAATTTGACCTACTGCTTCCACCACCATATCGCACTCCCATAAAGCTTCTGCTCCTTCTATAGGAACAGGTCTCCTTCTTCCACTTCGGTCAAATTCTCCCAGCTTCATCCTTTGCAATCTAATACCTTTTACTTTACCATTTTCTCCTACCACTTCAAGTGGAGCCATCAAAAAGTGGAAAATAACTCCTTCTTTTTCTGCATCTTCTATTTCTTCAGGAATAGCAGGCATTTCTCCTCTAGTACGTCGGTAAACCACATTCACTTCCGCTCCTAAACGGAGAAGAGTCCGAGCAGCATCCATAGCTGCATTTCCTCCTCCTACGACTACTGCTTTACGAGGAACCTCAATCTGCTTCCCTAAATTAAAATCTCGCAAAAAGTCGAGAGCACTGACCACTCCAGAGAGATTTTCGCCAGGAATACCTAAAGGAGCACTCTTCCAGGCTCCTATACCCAGGAAAATAGCATCAAATTTTTCTCGAACTTCCTTCCACTCTATTTCTTTACCCACTGCTTTATTGAGCTCTATTTTTACTCCCATAGCTTTAATCTGATTGATATCATATTCCAGAGCTTCTCGAGGTAAACGATAAGGAGGTATCCCTGCAGCTAACATTCCTCCCGCTACAGGAAGAGCTTCAAAAATGGTTACCGAATAACCCAGTCGAGCCAGATAATAAGCACAAGTAAGTCCCGCCGGACCAGAACCTACAATGGCTACTGATTCATCTCTTTTTCTATCCATAACCACTGGTAAAGCTATCCGATTTTGTCGGGCATAATCAGCCACAAAACGCTTCAAATTATCAATAGCTACCGGCTCATCCATATCTCCTCGCCGGCATTTACTCTCACAGGGTCGATGACAAACCCGACCACAAACTGAAGGAAGGGGGTTATCTTCCCTGATAATCTGTAAAGCAGCCAAATAGTCGCCCTCCCTAATGCAAGAAACATAACCGGGAATATTTATACCCAGAGGGCAGGCATGCTGGCAAGGAGCTACAAAAAGTGGCCGACATACCACTGCCGGACACTTTTTCTCTCGAATGTGAGCCTCATATTCATCTCGAAAATAACGAATAGTGCTTAAAACCGGATTGGGAGCAGTCTGCCCCAAACCACACAAAGCAGTGGTCTTAATCTGGTTAGCTAAATCTTCTAAGCGCTCTATATCTCCTTCTTTTCCCTCTCCCTGAGTAATTCTCTGTAAAATTTCTAACATCCTTTTAGTTCCCACCCGGCAGGGAGTGCATTTCCCACAAGATTCGTCTTGAACAAACTCTAAGAAAAAGCGAGCCAGATCCACCATACAGGTATCTTCATCCATAACTATAAGACCACCCGAGCCCATAATGGCTCCCAGCTCCTTCAAAGAGTCGTAATCAATTTTAATATTGAGATGCTCAACTGGGATACATCCCCCCGAGGGTCCTCCAATTTGCACTGCCTTCAGTTTTTTGCCTCCTCGAATACCTCCTCCTAAGTCGTAGATAACCTCTCCCAGGCTGATACCCATAGGTACTTCCACTAAACCGGTGTTATTTACATCTCCAGCCAGGGCAAAAACTTTAGTTCCTTTACTATTCTCTGCTCCAATAGAGCGGAACCAGTCTGCTCCTCGAAATATGATAGGGGGAATATTGGCGTAAGTTTCCACATTGTTAATCACTGTGGGTTTTCCCCACAATCCTTCCTGAGCGGGAAAAGGAGGTTTGGGACGAGGCATGCCTCTTTTTCCTTCTACCGATGCAATTAAAGCAGTTTCTTCTCCACAGACAAAAGCTCCCGCTCCGATACGAATCTCGACATCAAAGTTAAAACCACTGTTAAGTATGTTTTCTCCCAGAAGACCATATTCCCGGGCTTGGTCTATAGCATACCCCAGCCGTTCTACCGCTAAAGGATATTCTGCTCGAACGTAAACATAACCTTTTTCTGCTCCCACTGCATAACCGGCGATAGTCATAGCTTCAATCACAGAATGAGGGTCGCCTTCTAAAATGCTTCTATCCATAAAAGCTCCCGGGTCTCCTTCATCAGCATTACAGATGATAAATTTAGGATGACCAGGAGCTTTCCGGGTGAGCTCCCACTTTAAACCGGTAGGAAAACCTGCTCCTCCTCGACCCCGAAGCCCTGATTTTTTTACTTCTGCTATTACTTCATCGGGAGTCATTTCACTTATTGCTCGGGAAAGAGCTAAATACCCATCCCGGGCGATATATTCTTCAATATTTAGAGGATTAATGAAACCACAATTTCGCAGAGCAATTTTTACTTGCTTATCAAAAAAATCAATTTCCCGCAAAAACCTTTTTCTTTCCTCCTGAGGAGGTTGATACAATAATCTCTCTACCACTCTTCCTTTGAGAAGATGTTCTTCAACTATCTCTTGCGCATCTTCAGGAGTTAGTTTCTGATAAAAAACTCCCTCCGGGTAGATGATAGCTAATGGCCCCAGATTACAAGGACCCACACAACCAGTCTCAATCAGCCTTACCTCATTATCCAAGGCGTTTTTTTGAAGCTCCCTTATTAGAGCTTCTTTTATTTTCACAGCTCCGGAAGAAATACAAGCTGCACCAGCACATAGTAGTATCTGACACCTTTCCTGTTCGGCCATCCACTTTACCTCCTCGCTCTACTTTCAGCATGCACTACCCAATCTCCCACAATCTGGCCATTAACCAGGTGAGAAGCTATTATTTGTCGAGCTTTGTCGGGAGTGAGGTCACCATATAAAACTCGTTCTTCTCCTTTTTCCACACTCACTAAAGGTTCTCGGTCACAGAGCCCAATGCAACCAGCCTGAGTAACCATAACGTTAGTAAGGCCTCGTTTAGCAATTTCATCTAAAATGGCTGACATTACCTCTCTTGCTCCTGCCGCTATACCACAGGTTCCCATATGCACTACCACTTTATAATCAGCCTTTCCTTCTCGTAATAGAGTTCTTTTCTGTGCTTCTTCTTTAATCCGTTTTAAATCTTCTATACTATTTACTTTCATTCTCCATTCCCCCTTTTAAAATTTCTTCTTGATATTCAATCCACTCCCGGATGGCAGGCAAAAGTACACTCCGGTTTTCTCCGGTTAAATCTAATTCCTTCTCCATCTTTTTACTATTAAACAACCACTGGCAATCATTTATTCGGTGGATAAATTCCAATTCCACTTCTGGATGAGAAGCCATAATTACAAAAAGAGTATCAGCCAATTTTCCCAGAGGGGGCAAATCAAGACTATCTCTTTGAAAAGTTGCTCGCACAGTAGTGCCCTTGCCTTTTTCCGATAATATCTCTAAATCACCCTGACACTGCTTAGCTAACTGATCCAGAAGAGGGATACCCATTCCCACTTTCTTACCCTGTCCGGAGAAAAAAGGGTCTCTCACCATTTTTAAAGTTTCTGCATCCATACCTTCCCCGTTATCTTCAATAACCAACTCCAGGCGATTTTCCCGGGTATCCTCCAGGATAGAAATTCTTACTTTTGTGGCTCCAGCCCGGAGGGAATTCTCCACCACATCTAAAATGTGTAAAGAAAGTTCCTTCATAAATCAGGAATAGCTCTTAACTATCTCCGTAATTTGAGCCGGGTTTACCCTCTTATAAATATCATTATCAATCTTAACCACCGGTGCTAGGCCACAAGCTCCAGCACAACGCATTACTTCTAGAGAATACAATCTATCTTCAGTCACTTCTCCTACTCCAATTTCTAAATCCTGTACCAGGCGATTAAGAATTTCTTGCCCTCCCCTCACATAGCAAGCTGTTCCTAAGCAAACCTGGATGAGATGTTTTCCTCGAGGTTTTAGAGAGAAAAAGTGATAAAAAGTAACCACCCCATAAATCTCGCTCAAGGGAATGTCCAGAGTGTGAGAAACTTTTTTTAATACCGGGGGCGGTAAATAACCAATTAAGTTCTGAACAGCGTGCAAAGCTTGAATTAAACTACCGGGTTTTCCTTTAAATTTCTGCAAAATTACCTCCAGGGCTTCTTCCTGTTCTGGAGAAATTGCTTCTTTCTCAGCTAAGAGGTCAGCCATAATTTTTTCCTCCCTATAATTGTTTAAATGTATTATAATTCATTACTAAAAGTAGTTCAATTGGATTACTTTTCCGGACAGAAACTTTCCTAAAATCAGCCCGGCAAAGAGAATAAATGGCCAGCTTTGAGCTCTTTAAAAAATGGAGGTCTTTGTGCTATAATCCACCCGATTTTAAAAAGGAAGGACTTCATTGTTAGAAACATTGATTATTGCTATAGGATTAGGTTTAGATGCTTTTTCTTTAGCCACGGCTTTCGGGATGTGTCAGAAGACCTGCCCCCAAGATGCCAAATTACGTCTTTCTTTTTCTTTTGGTGCCTTTCAGTTTTTCATGCCCTTGGTAGGTTTTGGAATAGGTTCACAAGTAGCACAACTTATCAGTTCCTTTGACCACTGGGTAGTTTTAGGAACATTATCTTTAGTAGGAGGGAAGATGATTTATGAAGGGTGGAAAAGAGACGATGATACACCCTTCGTTGATTTCAGCCAGGGCTGGCCTCTCCTTTTTGCTTCTTTAGCTACCAGTATCGATGCCCTGATGGTAGGATTTTCCTTTGCTCTTATGGATAAAAATATCTGGTTTTCAGCTCTGATTATAGGAATAGTAGCATTGCTTATGACTTATTTAGGAGTTTCTCTGGGACACAAAATAAGAGGAATTTTTTCCTCTCCCGAGGTAGTGGGAGGAATAGCTATAGTACTTGTGGGGTTAAAGATTTTCTTAGAAGACTTATAGAAAGAAGGAAAAGGAATGGCAAAAGGATGTATTTTTGGACCGATATTATCACGGAGATTAGGTAGCTCTCTGGGAATTAATCTCCTTCCTTATAAGACTTGCAGCTTAAACTGTATATACTGTGAATGCGGAGCAACCACCAATTTAACCATAGAGAGAAAAGAATATATTCCCACCCAAGAGGTTATGGAAAGTCTCAAAAAATATGCTGCCTCTTCCCGATTTCGCAGTGCCCCTCCTTTTTGTATCACTTTTGCTGGTTGGGGAGAGCCCACCCTTCATTCTTCTCTGGGAGAAATTGCCCATTTTATTAAACAGCTCTTCCCCGAACAAAAATTAGTTCTAATCACCAACGGAACTCTTTTTGGTTTCCACGAGGAGCTCTTAGAAGAAGTAAGGGAAATGGATATCATAATCCCTTCCCTGGACGCCGCTTCCTCTCAGGCTTTCCAGATTATTGACCGGCCTCATCCTCAGATTACTCTCGATTCCTACGTAGAGGGTTTAGTTAAATTGCGCAAACATTTCCGGGGAGAAATATGGTTGGAAATTTTTATAATAGAGGGGATAAATGACTCAGAAAAAGAATTGAATTTTCTTAAAGAGAAAATTGCTCTTATTTCCCCTCATCGGGTACAAATTAACGCCTTGGACCGCCGACCTGCCCAGGAAGGGATAAAATCCCCTCCTCTTTATCGGCTGGAAGAAATAGCTTCCTTTTTAGGAGGGGAAGTAATTCTACCCTTACCGAAACAGTCTAAA
>DAOSVE010000110.1:0-4711 GCA_035593465.1 Candidatus Atribacteria bacterium
GGGCAGCGCCCCCTCATAGTATGTTCCACGTGGAACAATTTATTTTCCCAGGCAAAATTGAGAAAAAATAGCATCCAATAATTCTTTATCCATTTGTGTACCCAGCATCCGCCCCATTTCTCGCAAGGCTCCTTCCAGATCTAAACCCACAACATCTAAGGACATCCCCTCTTTTAAGTTGCCTCGAGCCTGAGTCAAGAAAAGAAAAACTTTTCTAAGCGTTTCTTTTTGCCGGGTGTTGATTAAAATTGCCTGGTCCTCAGGACCTATTTCCGCCTTTATCTTATCTCCTATTTTTTTCAGTAGCTTCTCTATTCCCCCTCCTTGCAAAGCAGATACTTCTAAAACTTCCTCATCAGGATAAAGCAAGGAAATGTCGCTTTTATTTAATTGGGGAAGAAGATCGCTTTTATTTAGCACTACAAAATGGGGCTTGTTTCTCACTTTATCTGCCAGTACTTCGTCTTCTTTCTCTAAAGGGACACTCTGGTCCAAAACCACCACTACAAGGTCTGCCTGTTCAAAATACTCCTCTGCTTTTTGTATCCCCATCAATTCCACGGGATCGTGCCCCTCTCTCATTCCTGCTGTATCCACTAATCGAAGAAGTAGACCATCTATAAGGATATTTTCTTCTAAAGCATCCCGGGTGGTTCCGGGGAAAGAGGTTACAATGGCCCTATCCCATCCCACGATGGCGTTAAAAAGACTGGACTTGCCCACGTTGGGTTTACCCACAATAACCACGAGTGCTCCATCATACGCCAATTTAAGGCGCTCATTATAAGATAGCTCTTTCTCTATTTCTTCTATTAATGAGGTAAGTTCTTCATCTATGGTTTCAAGAGGTAGCTCTTCTTCTTGGTCTAAAAAATCACAGTGAGCTTGAATAAGAGCCAGAGTATTCAAGAGGCGATTTTCCCAAAAACGAATTTTCTTTCCCCATTCTCCTTTCAAATTGCGAAGAGAAAGAGAAAGAGCTTTTTCTGAACGAGCTTTAATTATCTCCGCCACCGCCTCAGCCTGAGAAAGGTCTATACGGCCACTCAAAAAGGCCCGGCGAGTAAATTCCCCTGGTTCAGCCAATCTCGCTCCTTCTCGGAGGAGGAGCTGCAGAACTTTTTGAATTACCACCGGACCTCCGTGGAGCTGAAATTCCACCACATCTTCCCGGGTATAACTGTGAGGGGCTTTCATCACTACAAGAAGAGCCTCGTCGATTATTTCCTGTGTCAGAGGGTCAAAGACGTCACCCAGATATAAACGATGACTGACAAAGTTTTCTACTATATACCCGGAGCGAGAAGTAAAAATCCGGGAGGCAATCCTAACTGCTTCACGACCACTCATCCGCACAATACCAATTGCTCCCACCCCGAGAGGAGTGGCCGGAGCTACAATAGTATCATTTACTAACAGACCTTCTATTTCCTTCACTGCGCTTACTACTTCTTTCCTTTTTCAAGTCAATAACCACCCGCCTTCCTGGTTCTTTTCCTATGCTGTAAGTGGTTACCTCCGGGTAATCTTTAAGAGAAGTATGGATAATTCTCCGCTCCCGGGCATTCATAGGTTCCAACTTTAATCTCCTTTTTTCTTTCATTACCTTTTTAGCTGATTTTTCCGCCAGCTTCTTCAGTGCTTTTTCTCGTTTTTCTCGATAACCAGAAATATCCAGCTGCAAAATTACATCGTTAAAACCTTTTTTGGACATGACCATTCGCAGCAGGGTTTCCAAAGCCTCCAGAGTTTCTCCGCCCTTACCGATAAGCATCCCAGCATCTTTCCCTTCTACCAAGAGGAAAAGAAAACCGTCTCTTTCTTGAACCTGGAAGTCAACCTCCATCTCCATTTTGTTCATCAGTTCCTTAAAAAACTTCTCTAGTTCTTCTCCCGCTTGAAGGAGATAAGCTGGAGAAGAGGGAGCTTTCTCTCCTACCTCTTTTCTGGGGGCTTCCTCTCTGGAAATTTCTTCTATCCACACCCGAACCTTTACTACTCGAGGGGTAAAGGCGCTCAAAAAACCGCGATTTTCTGAAATAATTTCATAATTTAAACTTTCTGGCGACACATCAAAATAACGAGCTGCTCGCTCCAATGCTTCTTCCAAGCTTTTTCCTGAAACCTCAACGCTTCTTGGCACTCGTTTTTCCTCCTTTTTTAACTGTAGAACCTGTCAAAGAGGGACTTTCTAAAGAAATAGCGGGTTCAACCTCCGCATTAATTTCCGGTTTAAGGGAGAGGGCCTTGGCCTTTTGGATTTGATTATTCAATACATACTGCTGTAAAATGTAAAACAGGTTAGATACAAACCAATATAAAAGCACCCCGGCGGGAAGATTCCAGCTGATAAACACCAAAAACACCGGCATGACTACCATCATAACCATACTTTGTTGCGCCTGCGCCTTATCAGTAGTAGGAGGCATGGATATTTTCTGCTGCCAGAAGGTAGTTATTCCCATCAAAAGAGGAAGGATAAAATAAGGGTCTTTTTGAGAAAGACTGGGAAGCCAGAGAAACCCGGCTTGCCCATAATCATAAGCCATTAAAACCCGGTAAAGCACTACCAATATAGGTAATTGAATTAAAAGAGGAAGGCATCCCGGTAAGCACCCTCCCAAAGGATTTATTCCCTTTTCTTTGTAAAGCTTCATCATTTCTTCATTCAGTTTTTGACTGTTGTTACCATATTTCTCCTGCAATTTTTTGATTTCCGGCTGCAACTCCTGCATATCTTCTTGCATCTTGCGAGTGGAGAGAGTTTGCTTGTGAATTAAAGGAGAAAGAATCAATCTGATCAATAAGGTAAGGAGAATTATAGAAATACCATAGTCGCCGGTCCAATTATAGAAAAAACGAAGCAGGTATTCCATAGCTTGAGCCAGTATATCTAAAAGCTGCGAAAACATTGATTAACCACCTTTTCTTTTTATTTTACCGGATCATAACCACCTGGAAAGTAAGGATTACAACGCATAAGCCTTCGAAGAGCTAAAAAGCCACCTTTCCAGAGACCATATTTACGGAGAGCTTGTCGGGCATATTCTGAACAGGTAGGCTCAAAGCGGCAGGAAGGGGGAAAGAGAGGAGAAATATATTTCTGATAAAAAAGCAAGACTTTATCTAAACCGCTTACTACAAAATTACTTAATTTCACTTTCTGTCTTTACTCCACAAATCTCTACTTCATTCAGCACTTTTCCCATAGTTTCAACCAGGTCTTTAAAACCTTCTTTCAGTAATTTTTCATTACTCATAAAAACAAAGTCCACCGGTTTATCTCTCCATTGAGGATAATAGCAAACACGAAAGGCTTCCCGCAAACGCCTCCGTACTCGATTCCTATCTACCGCTTTCTTTCCTTTCCCCACAAAAGCAACCCGCAAGCTTCCCTCATTCTTTTGTAAATACCATAGTTTAATACTATCCACCTTCACTCTTTTTCCTTGAGAGAACAACCGGGAGAAATCTTTTTTCTCACTAAGTCCCTCCATTTATCAAACCGTGAGGCGCTTACGTCCTTTCCTCCTTCTTCTAGAGAGTATTTCTCTCCCTCCCTGGGTTTTCATCCGAGCCCGAAAGCCATGAGTTCTTTTCATCGGTATCCGATGAGGCTGATAAGTCCTTTTCATCGAAGCTTCTCCCTTCTTTACTGCTTTAAAAAAGAGTAATTTACCACGGATATCATTATACTCTCAACCACCCCGGAGGTCAATCAGAAGAAAAAGAGGACCAATCACTTTTATAAATTATAAAAAGGATAGAACTAACGCTGAAAGTGATTTTAAACCAGGTTTCTCTCCCATTCCACTACTAAGATGAAAAAGCGGTGCACAACTAAAGCCAGAAAAGCAGAGATAAGAAAGTAACATCCTTCATGGTTATCAACTTCTCAAGCTTCTCTTGTGAAAGAAGAAATTTTGTGCTAAATTCCCTCCAGAAATAATTTACCAGGGTTGGTGCTATGAAAAGAAAATTAAGAGTGGCTGTCATCTGTGGTGGAAAATCGGTAGAGCACGAGATTTCTCTTCAATCAGCAAAAAATGTTATAGAAGCTATGGATGGGGGGAAATATGATATTGTTCTTATAGGCATTGACAAGGAGGGCTACTGGCATCTTAAGGCCTTAACTGAGCTTCAAGAAGAGATGAAAGGTTCTCTTCTACCTCACCTTACCTCTCAAGGAGATGAAGTAATTTTCGTTCCTGGAGGCGCAGGACAACTGGTTAATCTCTCCACTGGAGAAAGGCTACAACCGGTGGATGTGGTTTTTCCAGTTCTTCATGGACCGTTCGGCGAAGATGGTGCCATCCAGGGATTATTTAAAATAGCGGGTGTCCCTTTTGTGGGAGCAGGAGTGCTGGGTTCAGCTATTGCTATGGACAAAGAAGTAAGTAAAAAATTGCTGAGAGAAGCTGGAATTCCTACCCCCAAATTTTTATCCTTTGTTTGCCAACAAAAAGAGGAAATCAAATTCTACGAAGTAGCTAACTACTTAGGAGTACCTTTCTTTGTAAAACCGGCCAGCCTTGGCTCATCCGTGGGTATAAGTAAGGTTAAAAAAGAGGAAGAGCTTCGCCCTGCTTTAGAAGAAGCTTTCCGCTACGATGGTAAAATCTTAATTGAGGAATACATTGAGGGACGAGAAATTGAATGTGCTGTTCTAGGAAACGAAAAACCTCGTGCTTCTTGCCCTGGAGAAATCATC
>DAOSVE010000111.1:0-4710 GCA_035593465.1 Candidatus Atribacteria bacterium
CAGTTTTGCGGGATACTATAAATTGACTATAGAAAGAAGTAATCTTCCTATCACTTCCTTTTGAAAAACAAAGAACAAAACTGTGGCAGGTTTTATGGGATGCTATAGAATTAAAACAATAATGTTGGGAAAAGCACGCCGGTGTCCTGTGGCACTGTGGCACGGGAAAAATAAATTTTTCTGTACAGTACAAGAACACGCTATAATGATTCTTGTAACTGACTGTAAATTTAATATTGGCCGGGATGTCTGAAGATAGGATTATTAAATTAAGGAGGAAATGATATGCCTAAAGTAAACTGGACCCTGGATAATTTAGATGAAATTCTTTCTACCGATTTTACTCCCCAACAATCAGCACAGATTAAAACTCTCTTTTTTATGAGGTTAGCTGAGCGAGCCCATCGATTTTATGGAGGTAAGATGCAAACTGTACCCAAAGCAGGAGTTTTTGGTTTTAACTGGTTTAATGTCTGGTATACTCCAGGGGTTTCTAAGATTTCTACCACTATCAGAGATAATAACGATGAATCTTTTGAACTTTCTAACCGGGGAAATTCAGTAGCAGTGGTGAGTGATTCTTCCCGGGTTTTGGGAGATGGAGATTGTACTCCCCCTGGGGGGCTGGGAGTTATGGAGGGTAAAGCTTTCTTGATGAAGTATTTAGGAGGAATTGATGCTACTGCTTTATGTATTGATAGTAGAGACGAGAAAGGAAACCATAGAGCAGAAAAAATCATTGATTTTGTGAAAATGGTAGAGCCCAGTTTTGGAGCAGTTAATCTGGAGGATATATCTCAACCCAATTGTTACCAGGTGCTAGATACTTTGCGGGAAGAATGTAATATCCCGGTCTGGCATGATGATGCTCAAGGTACTGCCTGTGTTACTCTGGCTGGCTTAATCAATGCTCTGAAGTTGGCAGATAAGAAAATAGAGGAAGTTAAGATAGTGCTTTTAGGAGCTGGAGCTTCCAATACCACTATAGCTCGTTTTATTAAGTTGGCAGGAGGTAATCTAGAGAATATGGTGGTATTTGACTCTCGAGGAGCTCTGCATCGGGATAGAAGAGATATAGAATCTGACCCTCGTTATTACAAGAAGTGGGAGTTGTCTCTCAAGACTAATCCCCAAAAGATTACCGATATAGAAGAGGCTATGAGAGGAGCTGATGTTTTGATTGCTTTATCTACTCCTGGCCCTGATACGGTAAAGCCTGATTGGATAAGACTGATGGCAGATAAATCCATAGTTTTTGCCTGTGCTAATCCAGTTCCCGAGATTTATCCTTATGCAGCTCGGGAAGTGGGAGCTTTCATTGTGGCTACCGGTAGAGGTGATTTCCCCAATCAGGTGAACAACTCAGTAGGTTTCCCGGGGATTTTGAAAGGAGCATTACTTGTCAGAGCTAAAAAAATATCTGATGGGATGGCCATTGCTGCCGCTTATTCTTTAGCTAACTATGCTGAAAAAAGAGGTATACATCCTGATAATATCATCCCCAGTATGGATGAGGTAGGAGTTTTCCCTCATGAAGCAAGAGATGTAGCTCAACAGGCTATTAAAGAAAACCTGGCTCGGGTGGAAATGTCTGAAGAAGAGGCCTTTTCTCAGGCAGAGAAAGACATAAAATATGCTCGGGAGCTGGTGCAGGTGATGATGAGCGAAGGATTTATTTCTGCACCTCCGGAGAGTTTGCTTCAAGAAGCTCTGGATTGGGCTATACAGCAAATTCACTGATGAGTAAAGAGGGAAGTCAATAGCAATTGAGGTTGTTTGAAAAATACCTCTCTATACTCAATCACCATTACCCAGCTATATCATTTATACTGGTAAAGGAATTTTCTAAGCTTTTATAGTGATAACTATTAAATGAAGGATGTGATAGTATGAGAAGGAATGCCATTCCTTTTATAGTTAACCGCAAAATTCATTATAAAGACTATGAGGGGGTAAATGTAGTATTTCTCAGCTTGTCCTCTGGAATATAGGAAATATTCTTGTTATCTTCTTTGCAGCCCTGAGGTATAGAAAGAATTTTCAAACAGCCTCAAAAGATATTGACAATCATCTTGCGTTGTTGTAATACATTACAATAATACAATAAATAGGTGATGGATATGGTTGAGCAGATTTTTAAGGCTTTGTCTTCTCCTTGGCGTGTTGAGATTTTGAAGAGGATAGCAGAAGTGCCTCTCTGTCAATGTGAATTAGAAAAAACTATGGCTATCGACAAAACCACTATTTCCCGCCACGTGCGGGAATTGGTTCTGACAGGTCTTGTGGAGATTGAGCAAAAGGGAGTTATGAAGATTTTGCATATCAAAGATGAACGAGTTATGGAAATCATTGCTCTAGCTGAAGATATGGTAGAGGAAAAAGTATAAATGTGGCAAACCGCTTTACAGGAAGGACTTCGCACCATCGTAGCCTATCTTAACCCTTGGCATCTTTTGTTGGGGATTATGCCAGCTTTTCTTATCTCAGGAGCAATTGCCACTCTAATGGACCGGGAGAATATCTTGCGCTTTTTTGGCCCGGGAGCCAACAAGTGGATTGCCATCACTATCGCCTCCATTGCCGGAGCAATTCTTGCCGTTTGTTCCTGTTCCATACTTCCTATGTTTACTTCTATGTATAAAATAGGAGCAGGAATTGGTCCGGCTACCAGTTTTCTCTATTCTGGGCCGGCAATTAATACTGCAGCTATCTTTATCTCTGCTGCTATACTGGGGAAAATCGGCTGGGCTCGGTCGCTTTCTGCGGTTATAGTGGCTTTTGTGATTGGGCTGATAATGGACTTTGGTTTTGGTAAAGCCCAACTGCGCCAGGCGAAGGAAAAGAAAATGGAAGCCACTTCCTCTTTGGGAGTTCCCTGGAAGGGGCTATTGGTCATTTTTCTTCTCGTCGCAATCTATATGGTTGGGCTAAATCTATTTAAAGGAATACTACTCGTGGTAGCTTTTCTTTTGGGGTATATTTTATTTAGCAAAGAAGAGTGTAAGAGCTGGCATCAAGAATCCTGGAGTTTGTTCAAACAAATTTTTCCCATATTATTGATAGGAGTGTTCATTGCTTCAGGGCTGAAGGCTTTTGTTCCTCCTTCTCTCATCGTAAAACTTTTTGGAAGAGAGAGCTTTGTTTCCAATATGTTTTCCTCGGTTATCGGTGCATTTTTGTACTTTAGTACTCTTACCGAAGTTCCTATAACCCAAAGCTTTATTGAGATGGGAATGAGCTCTGGCTCAGCTATTGCCTTTCTTTTAGCTGGTCCGGCGTTAAGCCTCCCCAGTATGATTACCATCAACCGGGTTATGGGATGGAAAAGAGGGTTAAGTTATATTGGATTGGTAATTTTATTTTCTGCCATTTCTGGTTCGGTATATGAATTTATATTTTAGCTTAGGAGGTGCAAATAATGAAAATTCAAGTCTTGGGGGCAGGATGCAAAAAATGCAATTTGCTCTACCAAAATCTTAAATCATTTGTGGAAAAGAATAATCTGGATGCTGAGGTGGAGTATAGTGATGACTTAGATAAACTGATGGAAGCCGGGGTCATCATGCCTCCGGCAGTGTTTGTCGACGGAGTAAAGAAAAGTGAAGGGAAAATTCCCACCGAAGCTCAATTTAAAGAGTGGTTTCAGGTATAGTAAAAGCCGCCGCAGTGGGGGAGATTCCCCACTGTATTTAATTAACTCTATGCCAAAAAATAGAGAGTAAAGCTGGTTAGTTTTTTGGGGTCATAGGGGGAAAACAAGGAGAAAGAGGTTATGAAAATTGCCGTCTTTTCTGACATCCATTCTAACATAGAGGCGTTTAGGGCTGTTATGCAAGATATCGAAGCTCAAAAACCAGACCATCTCATATGTCTGGGAGATTTAGTGGGGTATGCTCCTTTTCCCAACGAGGTTATAGCGGCAGTGCATTCTCTCGATATCCCGGTAATTATGGGAAATTATGACCAGGGAGTGGGAAATGACCTAAACGACTGTGGTTGCGCTTATAAGACTGACGAAGAAAGAGCGCTGGGTAACATTTCTCTGCAATGGACTAAAAAGGTGACTACTCCGGAGAATAAAATCTATTTAAAAAATCTTCTTCCTCGATATCAGATGACTGTCGGAGATTATCAGATACTCTTTGTTCACGGTAGTCCTCGTCGGATTAACGAATATCTTTTTCCCGAACGCCCCGATGAGAGTCTCCTTCATGTGATGATGAATGAGACTGCTAATATTCTTTTCTTTGGCCATACTCATCGACCCTTTTCCCGTATGGTTCAGAATATCTGGTTTATTAACGATGGGAGTGTGGGACACCCCAAAGATGGAGACTGGAGAGCAGGATGGGTGCTATTGACTATAGAGGGGAACCTTCCTCTCGAGATTGATTTTAGACGTTGTGAGTATGATTTGGAATCTCTTAAGGTAGCTTATCAAAGCTCTGATCTTCCTCAAAAGTTTTACTATGACCTTCTTCCCACTAAATGATAGAGAGACTATGGTGGCGGGAAATTCATTATAATCAATCTCTTAAACCTTAAAAGGCAAGCTGAATAGGCTAAAAACTGGAGATTTAATTGAGTTCGGTAAACTTCCTATTACTCCTTTTTTGCCTTGTTACCAATTTTCTTCTCTTTCTATATAACAGACTAAAAAGAAAGAGCTATCTTCCGGAAGTAAAGCCTATCTTCCCTTAGAGCATAAAC
>DAOSVE010000112.1:0-4596 GCA_035593465.1 Candidatus Atribacteria bacterium
AAAAAAACAAAAGGTATCCACCAATACCAAAAAAAGAACGCACCGGGGAGAGGAGCAAGTATCACCCAACGCAATACTTCGAAAATGGTCAAAACAAAGCTTAAAATAATGGTAAGAGGGGTCAAAAGATAAATGAAATAATCCAGATATTGGAAACGAAGAGTTTTGAAGAATTGAATTAGTAATTTAGGTCCATAATGCCATCCTACCCAGTAATGACCTTGCATCCATCGTAACCTCTGGCGATGAGAAGCCAAATAAGAAAGAGCTTTCTCATCGTAAGTTATTGCCCATTCATTCCAATGCACTTTTCCCCCAGAAAGAATTAGCTTGGTACTGAATTCCAGATCCTCGGTTAAGCTCTGGAGGTCCCAACCTAAACGTTTAATACAGGGAACAGTAATGAGTAGACCTGTTCCTCCCAGCGTAGCTGATAACCCCCAGTTAGCTCGGGCCAATTGCCAGAAACGATTGGTATACCAGTAAGCTAAAGCATAAACTTTAGTAAGCCAGGAATCAGAAAGATTTTTAGTGTCCAGGTAACCCTGTACTGCTTCCGCTTCAGGATGAGCTTCTAAATAATCATTCATTCTAGAGAGGAAATCAGGATGAGCCAGATTATCAGCATCAAATATAACTATTGCGCTATATTTATCAAGGGGAATATTGTTCAATGCCCAGCGAATATTTTGAGTTTTCCCCGGATGGAGAGGGTCGTTACGCAACAAAGCCACTCCACCGTGTTCCCTAACAATTTCTGGGGTAGCATCACTACAAGCATCGCAAGCCACATAAATATCAAATAAATCTCGGGGGTAGGTTTGTTTATTAAGACTATCTAGCAAAGAACCGATAACTTTTTCTTCATCATGAGCAGGAATTAAAACCGCAAACCGCCGCAGGTAAGAAGCTGAAGGTAAGGGTTTTGCTGACCAAAAACCACGAAAACTTATAATTGTCTGGTATATCCCGTAGAAACAAAAAAAGATAATTATCCACTGGACGAAATTAAGTTCTAATACTCGAAGGTCAGGAAAGAATAACCAGCGCAATGTATCATCTCCCGTTTTATAGCTCAAAAGAAAAATTTACTAATTAACAGAATCTTTCACGTATAAATAAAGGTCATATTTACTATCTATAGCCACCGGTTCCCAATTCTTTAAAACCCAGACGTAGGAAACAATGCGAGCTCCCGGCTTTAACTCCCGCTGAAATTTTTCCTGCAAAAGTTCATTTACATGAGAATACAAAAATATGGTGACCACGTCTGCTTCTTTTAAATCTACCTGATGGAGATTACCAAAAATCACTCTTACCCGAGAAGAAAGACCTTTAGTCCAAACCTTCAACAAGGCTAAAAAATAGAGCCAAGGATTAAGTTCCACCCCTACTGCTCGAGCACCAAACTCTTGTGCGGCACAAATAATAATTCTCCCGTCTCCACAACCTAAATCATACACTACCTCACCAGGTTTGACATTTGCCATTTCTAACATTCTTCTCACTCTCTTCATATCTGTAGGCTGCCAGGGAATACCATTAAAGAAAACAGGGAAAAACCAGAAGAAAAATAAGAGAGCTACAACGATTAAAAATAATCCTATGCCCCAGACCACAGCTTTTCACCCACAAATTTTTCTGCTAAATAAGAGCTACGAACAAAAGGACCACTGGCTACTCCTCGAAAACCTAAAGAACGAGCTACGTCCTCATACCAGGAAAAAACCTGAGGAGAAACGTATTCCTTCACCTCTAGGTGTCGAGGAGAGGGACGAAGATACTGACCAATAGTAATCACATCACATCCTACCTCTCTTAAATCTTCTAATACTTCTACCACTTCTTCTTTTCTTTCCCCCAAGCCTACCATCAAACCCGACTTAGTGATAATAGAAGGAGAAATCTCTTTTACCCTCTTAAGGAGAGTTAATGACCTCTTGTAAGAAGCCAGAGGTCGCACTGAGGGGTAAAGACGGGGAACGGTCTCCATATTGTGATTAAAAACTTCCGGTTTTTCTTTTACTATTACTTGCAAATCTTCTTCTCTCCCTTGAAAATCAGGAGTAAGAACTTCTACCGTAGAGAAGGGCAAAGCCCGCCGTATTTCTCGAATGGTAGCGGCAAAATGAGAAGCACCCCCATCAGGGAGGTCATCTCGAGTAACTGAGGTAACAACCACATGTCTCAATCCCAGAACCTGTGAGGCTTCTGCTACTCTTTTTGGTTCCTCGGGATCCAAAGGTTGAGGAGTTCCTTTGTCTATGGCACAGAAACGGCATCTCCTGGTACAGATGTTACCCATAATTAAAAAAGTAGCTACCTTCTTCATGAAACATTCTCCCCGATTAGGACAATGAGCACTTTCACAAACGGTATGGAGAGAAAGAGACTGGAGTAATTTCTGGGTTTCTTCTCCTTCTTCCCCCAGAGAAATTCTCTTCTTTATCCAAGAGGGTAAACTGCTCAAATTTCTAATCTCCTTTCTCTTCCAAGAAAAAAATCATCTCTGGAGATTTCTTCCATTTTGAATCCCAAAACTTCTCCTAAGTCTTGAGCCAGGAGTTCCTCCATCTCTTCTCTTTCTTCCAGAGAGTAAGAATTACCGGTGATACGCTCAAGAGAAGTTACTCCCTTATCAGATATACCACAGGGAATGATGTAATTAAAATGGGGAAGAAAAGTGGAAATGTTAAGAGCAAAACCATGATAGGTAATCCATTTCTTCACCGCTACTCCTATAGCAGCAATTTTCTGAGGTATTTCTTTATTGACCCATACCCCGGTATAGGGAGGAAGACGAAAACCTTCCACTTCAAATCTTTTCAAAAAATGGATAAGAACCTCTTCCAAAGCACGTAAAAAAAGATGAACGTCTCTTTCCCAAAAATCAAGATTTATTATAGGGTAGCCAACAATCTGCCCTGAACCATGATAAGTGATGTCTCCTCCTCTTTCTATCTCATACACCTTAATTCCCTCTTTTTCTAAAATGCTTTCATCCACCAGGAGGTGACTTCGAGAGGCTCCCCTTCCCAGGGTAAAAACCGGAGGGTGTTCCATCAAAAGGAAAAAACCAGGAATATTTTCTCTTTCTACTTTTTCTCGGAGATTTAACTGCAGCCTGTGAGCAAACGAATAATCCACTTGTCCTCCCCGGACAAACCAGAGTTTTTCCACTTATCTCATCACGACTTTGCCAAACATAAAACTGGCGGAGAGGGTGGGGTTCGAACCCACGAGGCGAGTTTTAACTCGCCTAATCGCTTAGCAGGCGACTGCCTTCAACCACTCGGCCACCTCTCCACTTTTCGTTAGTATATCACATTTTTTTATTTTCTCAACTTTCACACAAAGCTCTTTCTGTCCACGCTAAGGATAATTTTCAACCCATTCCAAAATTTCAGGATACAAATCAGGTATTGTTTCTCCTTCTTCCCGATTTACATAGAGCTCTAACAGTTGGTTATTAAACTGTTCAAAAAGTACAAATCCTCTGGAGTTGACCATTTGATTCACTGTGAATTGGTTTATTATTTCAAAATCTTCTTTTTCATAGGTATCATAGGCATACAAAGTAAAAACTGCCCAGGTCATGTACTCGTTGAAAGTTATAACCGGTGTGGGATACCAATATTGACTCTGTATGTTCCATTTTTGAATATCAGAAAAAGCCTTCTCCACTTTATCTGAGTACTTCTTGGTTATGGGATTGACGTAGTTATGATCTATTTCAGTGAAGACCGCTCGAGGTAAAAGTCCCTCTTCGATTTTCTCAGGAAGTCTGACATGAAAAGCATCTGGTCCACAGATGAACATCACAATTTCTTTAAAGTTTCTTGTTTCAAAGCGTTCTGTGTGGTGCATGCCTTGAATCAGGGGTGAAAAGATAACTTTATAGCAATCATATTGCTGAGGAAAATTGTTCTCCAACCAGTCCCACATCTTTCTCACCGGGACTCTTTCTTTATATTTTTGAATTTGCTCTTGATAATATGACTGATTTGCGTCATAAAACTCTCTGAAACCAGAAACTCGGGCAAAATCTTCCACAAGATTAATGTATTCTTTGAATAAATCAGGTGAAAATACTACAGAATACAGTCCTGCGTTGACTATTGAATCTCCTTTGAAAACATAGCAAACACTATTGTCCCTAAAACGATAATACTTAGAGCCTCGATCTTCTCCTGAAAATTCCTCTCTAATTTCAGAGATTAAAGGATGATTCTTAAAGGGAAGAAAATGGTGTAAAACTCTTTCGTAGTATTCACCCTGCTGAAAAATGCTATAGGGATTATTCGTCAGTTCATGATTAGCAATGGCTATTATGATATTTGCTAACTCAAACACTTCAGGGATTTCTACTATCACTTTACCCCTGTTTTCCTCAATGTAGGCTCTGGTGTAATGCGCCCGAGGAGCAAAGCCGATAAACAATATAATTAATATAGCTAATACACCAATAAAGAAATAAAGCCATTTACTTTTACTTAATTTTCCGGCAGACATAATTTAAATCTCCTTTTCTATAGTATCCCGCAAGTTCAACCTGCACTTCATGACGAGTGAGCTGTCATACATAAAGCCATAATA
>DAOSVE010000113.1:0-4520 GCA_035593465.1 Candidatus Atribacteria bacterium
TCTGATTCACCCTATCAATCCTTCTTTTGCGAAACTGTAAAAGTCCTCCATGTTTTTGCCGATGATTATATGGTCTAATACTTTTATACCCAGGAGCTCACACGCCGATACTATGCGATTGGTTAATTCTATATCGTCCTGGGAGGGTGTAGTTTCTCCCGAAGGATGATTGTGAACCAGAATGACAGAAGATGCAGATTTCAACGATGCCATTTTGACAATTTCTTTGGGGTCAACAATAGTAGCACTTACACTGCCTTTGCTTATTTCAATATTATCAACAGGTTTATTTTTAATGTCCAGGAGAATTACATTAAAAAATTCCTTTTCTTGGTCCCTCAAGTAAGGAGCGTAATATTCGCAAACATAGTTAATTACATCATCTGGCTTGGTTAATTTCTTCCTGGTTGATGCTCTCTCCTGTAAAAATCTTTTACCCAGTTCCAGTGCTGCCTTAATTTGAGCTGCTTTAGCAGGGCCAATCCCTTCAATCTTAGATAGCTCAGAAATCGGTGCTGCATCTATAGCTCTGAGTGACCCAAAATGGTTGAGCAAATTCTGGGCTAACTCTTCAGCGCTCGAGCCATTTTTCCCTGTTCTTAAGATTATGGCCAGAAGCTTGGATAAGGGCAAATTTTCCGCTCCCAGCCTTATCAGCATTTCTCGTGGTCTTTCTTCCTTTATCCATTCTTTTATAGGGCGAGTTGTACGGCGTTCTGCTACTTGCTTTTTAATTGTCTCTCTTAATGTTGCGCATTCGCTACTGGTTTTGATATTCAAGTGTTCAATGATTTCTTTCTTTTTTTCTTGGGTTAATATCCCTCCTTTAGAACATTTCAAGAAAATAGTCCCCTTTTTGCTATAAAAAGGATAAATAGCATTCGCAACCATAAAGTCGAGGAGCTCCCCTCTTGAGCTATTCATGCTGGTATCCATCTCCTTTTAACTTTCGTGTAAACTTGAATTGAATTCCACTTCTTGCGCCACAACAATTTTATGCTACGTACAAAACTTCTGCAGACTTCAGTATCTCAGAGGCAATTCTATCGATTTTCTTCGCCATGAACGAGACCTCCGCTCACTCAATCTCATAAAGTATGGAATCAATAAGTTTCGCCCTGGTATCTGTCTTGCTCAATATTTCCACCTTGATTCCTCATCCATATTTTACACAATATCTCATAAACATGCCATTTTATATAAAGACTCTGGATTTGCGAAGTGTTTAAGTAGAGCGCCGAAGGTGAAGAGCTAACAAGTACATTCTGCTAAACGAAATTGCCTGAGATAACTTTTTAAAACTTCCCGTAACAGGTTTGTACTCTTAAGAGACAAAGCGGCCTTTTCTTTTTTAAGTATTTTTGCTAAACTAATTATAGAAATGAAAAAGAAACAACTAAAACTGATATTCTTTTTACTGGTAATTTTTTCCTTTTTTTCTATCTCTGTCCAGGCTCAGGATGTTGTAACCTGGAGAGATTTTTCTCAAGAATTGACCCGTCTTCTTCAGCTCCCCTCAGGAAGAATTCCCGATTTTGGAGAGGGAGAAAAACCTATATCTCGCCTTGAGGCGGCAAAAATGGTAATTCAAGCTCTTTCCTACCAGGATTTACTCTCTTTTGTAGACACCAAAGATGTCCCTTTCTCTGATTTAGCGAACATCTCTTCTGAAGAGCAGAAATGGATGGTTCTTGCTTCTACTTTGGAGCCTCCCCTTTATCAGGGAGATAGCGGGGGGAGGTTAAGACCGAAAGACCCCCTCACCAGAGGGGAATTTTCTCAATTGAAAGAAAGAATATCTCATTATGCCCGGGGAGAAGTAAAGTGGCAGAGAGAGAAAGCTATCAATCAATACCTTACTCTCTTAATTAAAAAAGAAGGGTTCTCTCCTTCTCCCAGCATAGAAACCCCGGAGGCGAAAGGAGAAGTAATGCTTCAAGTGGGAGCATTTCAAGACCAGGAGAGGGCAGAGAGAACATCTACCTGGCTTAAAGAGCTGGGATATACAGTACAGATGAAAAAAGAAGGAGACCTTTTCAAAGTAAGAGTAGGTCCTTACTCTAGAGAAGAAGCTCCTCAGGTCAGCGCTCGTTTGCAAAAGCAGGGCTTTGTATCTTATCAAGTGGCGGTAGAAACCACTCCGGTTACTACCGCTGTTGCTCCTACTACTCCTCTCGGGCCATTTTTCAGCCTGGGTTTATTGTTTGACCCTTATTCTCCCTTACGATTAGAAATAGCCTTAGCTCAAGATAAAGTTTTAGAGAGAGAAAAAACTAGCGAAATTGCTAGAAGAAAAGGAGCAGTTTTCGCCGTAAATGCAGGTTTTTTTGCCCAGGATGGTGACCCCTTAGGAACTTTAATGATAGATGGAAGAATTCTCAGTGAGCCTCAGGAAGGTTGGTATAATGTGGGCATCACTGAAGATAATCAACTACTTTTTGGAGAACTAAAGCTTAGAGCTCAGGCTCAAGCAGAAAATGGCACCACTTACTCTATTGCTGGAATTAACCGCCGTAATAATGGAAAAGAATTAGTTTTTTACGACCATTTCTTAGGAGAAAAAACCCCCCAGCAAGAAGGAATAGAAAGTATTATAGTCAGAGGAAGGGTTATAGAAACTAAAAAGAGCGAGGGGGGAACGGTTATTCCCACTGACGGCTTTATTCTGCAAGGCAAGGGAGAAGCCAGCCAATGGATGTGGCAAAATCTCATCCCTGGCTCTGCAGTTAAAGTTAAAATGTCCATATACCCCCAAGATGAGGGATGGGAAAAGTGGAAAGAGGTAAAATACATTTTAAGTTCTGGTCCTCTTCTTTTCCGGAATGGGCAGCCAGGACCATTCGGTAATTTCAATGAAAAAATAGTAACTGAAAAACATCCTCGCACTATCATTGCTCAAACCGAAGAGGGTAAAATCCTTTTTCTGGTAGTGGATGGGAGAAACCCCGCTCACAGCGTAGGATTAACTATTCCTGAATTAGTAGAAGAATTAAAAAATTACCGGGTGGTTAACGCGCTTAATTTAGATGGCGGAGGTTCTACTACTTTTTATCTTCAGGGTCAAATTCTTAATCAACCATCTGACCTTCTGGGGGAAAGGAAAGTTTCCACTGCTTTCATCATCCGTTAATTCAAACTACCGGGGTTAAACCTCGCTTTCCTCTTACTATCTCCCCAATATCCTCTGGTTCTTCTAATACAAAATCGGGACAAAACTCCAGAACTTTTTCCAACTCCAGCGCTCCCCAGGAAGCCAGAGCAAAGGGAATTGAAGCTCCTTTAGCTGCCTGAATGTCGTAAATACTGTCACCTACAAAAATAGACTCGTTGTTCTTAACCCCCAATCTCTCCAGGGCTAAAAGGAGAGGGTCAGGATAAGGTTTAGGACGAGGGGAATCTTCAGCACAGATTATAGTTTCAAAAAAATGGTTTATCATGAATTGGTCAAATTGATAAGACATTTCAGAGCGAATTTTAGAAGTTACCAGTGCCATTTTTATCCCTTCCTGGTGCAATTCTTCTATTATTTCTCTAATGCCTGGAAAAAGTCGCACTTCTCTCATGCCTTCCTGAATTAATTTTTGCCAGCGAACCACAAATGCTTTTCCTTTTTCAGGAGGAATGCTTAAAGCTTTTAATGTCTCAGGGCTGGGAATACCTAAAGTAAAAATAAAGAAACTCTCTGGCTTATTATTTCCTGTAAATTCCCGAAATGTTTGAGAGATACTTCGCAAAAATAACGGGTTAGTATCAGTAATAGTTCCATCTATATCAAAAATAATTGCTTTAATCAATTTATCACTCTCCGATTCTTTAGTTATTATAATAGGGATGTCAACGGAGGAAGAGAAATTTAATCTCTACGGGGTTTCAGATTTCAATAGATGGGTTCCAACGAATTAATAATTTGAAGATATTGTGAATGTAAACTAAAAAGTCATAGAGGCAGAGACACGGGATTTAGAGAGTCTATAAAACTTTAAGAAAATCGCCAGTAGAAATTCTCCAGATAGAAAGGGGAGTGAAGCCTCTCATACTTTCTGTCTCTCTAAAGATAGTTCTTAAGTAAGCTGAACTAATTGATTCCCTTCTTTTCACGGGATTATTGCGTGACTGATACCAAGATTAAGCTTATGAGGTGAGAAACGTTTACTCTCCCCGGTATCTATTGTGTGCCCAAAATTCCGAAAGAATCTCAAGCTAAATGGATGGTGATTGGAAATATTACCTCCCATAGGTTAGCGCTATCCTCATCAAGTCTTTGGTTGAAAAGAGTACCATCTTATGCTATTATTTAAGTGGGAGTTTGAAGTGGATATGGCCCTGCTTTGTTGGTGATGCCAGAGAAGGCTTTGAACCAACACCCTTGTCTTGGGAGCCTGTTCGCTAGTTTGAGCTGTGGCTCAGCTGGGAGGGCACCCACCTTTTTGAGGACGAGGATCAAAGCGGTTGGCACACGGCAAAGTGGGGCCATTTAGTGTAAAGGAAATGGAGGAAGGAGTTGTTTGGTTGTGGAAAAT
>DAOSVE010000114.1:0-4496 GCA_035593465.1 Candidatus Atribacteria bacterium
CAAATAATGGGTTAAGCCTTTTCTATGATATTGTTCTACTCTTCTGAACTGATTTTACTAATATAAAAAAACTAAATGGTGTATACTTTTTATTGTGATTTTTTATTCAATTTTTGCAGCAGTTTTCTTATAGCTCTTTCCTTTGTTTTTATCCTCATCCTTCCTTAGTATTACCGATATCTATCTGAATCTGGACACAAAAAAGGGCACAGCCCACTGAGGAAGACTCTTTCCCTTCCTCAGTGAGTTGTGTTTTTCTATGTTTCTTTGCCTTTTGGGGTTTATAAGGGGGCAAAGCTTTCTTATAGCTTTCACCCTCACCCTAACCCTCTCCCTTCGAGGGCGAGGGAAGGAATGTGTGGGATTCTCCCTTCGAGGGCGAGGGAAGGAATGTGTGGGGTTCTTCCATTGAAGGCGAGGGAAGAAAAAGAAAGGGGATTCATAAGGGGGAATTCTTCCCCCTTTGTACCGAGGAAGACGCTTTCCTTCCTCGGTTGCATTTGTCTTTTTTGATTTTGTAAATGTTCTTTGCTTTTCTGGGGGTTATAAGGGGGTTTTACCCACTGAGGGAGACGTTTTCCCTCCCTCAGTAATCTTTGCTTTTTTTATGTTTTTTGGGGGATTATAAAGGGGCACAGCCCCTTTATAGTTCGGGGTTATGAGGGGAGGGTCTTTTCCCCCCCCTCATAGTCATTATAATGGATTTTGCGGTTAACTATAATTAGATTTTATAAAATTTATATATTCTCTTTTTTCACAGAGACATTTTTAGGATTTCTTCCACGTCCTTTTCATCTAAAACTTTTGTTACCCCTAATTTTCCTGATTTGACTGCCATCCTGGCCATTTCTGGTATTCTCTCCTCGCCAATTCCTACTTCTTTTAAGGTGGTGGGAGCGCCGATTGCTCTAAACCACTCTCGAGTTCTTTCGATTCCCTCTAACCCCAGTTCTTTATCGCTTTTATGAGCTCGAGGAATTTCCCAGACTCTTTCTGCAAACTGAGCAAATTTGTGAGGGATAACGTCCAGGACATACTTCATCCACTGAGGAAAAATTATAGCTAATCCCGCTCCATGGGGAATATCATAAACTGCGCTTAAAACATGCTCTATAGCGTGACAGGTCCACTCTCCACCACCTCCTGCTTCTTCTAAGAGATGGTTGAGAGCCATAGTGCTGCACCACATGATTACTGCTCGTCCATCGTAATCGGTGGGGTTTTGTAAAACCCGGGGAGTGTATTCAATGATGGTTTTCATCAATCCTTCTGCCCACCTATCTTGTAAGGGGGTTTCGGGAAGGGGATGAAAATATTGCTCAAAAACATGAGCCATCATATCGGCGATGCCATTTACAGTTTGGTCTTGAGGAACAGTGTAGGTATTTTCAGGGTCGAGGATAGAAAGAGTGGGGTAGAGGTGGGGATTATGAGTTCCGAGTTTTTCCAGAGTTTCTTCGTTGGTAATAACAGCATTGTGGTTCATTTCTGAACCCGTAGCAGCTAAGGTTAAAACAGTAACCAGAGGTATTTTCCCTGATATTTTGTGCTCATCGATAAAAAAATCCCAGGGGTCTCCTGGATAAAGGGCTCCTGCAGCTACAACTTTTCCAGTATCAAGAACACTCCCTCCTCCTACTGCTAAAACCAGGTCAATTTTCTCCTTTTTGCAAATTGCTACTCCTTCTCTTACCTTATCAATACGAGGGTTAGGTTTAACTCCTCCTAACTCATAAACAATTAGCTTTTCTTCTCGTAGATGCCTCATTACTCTATCGTATAACCCATTTTGTTTAATGCTTTCTCCTCCATATATAAAGAGGACTTTTTTCCCTAACTTTTGGCATTCTTTCCCTACCCGGTCAGTTTCTCCTTTACCAAAAATTACTCTGGTGGGGTTGCAGTAATCAAAATTTCTCAAATTTACGCCTCCTCAAATTTACTGAATTTTTTCAAACTGGTCTTTGCTTGCTCCACAGATGGGGCACACCCATTGGGGAGGTAAATCGGAAAAAGGAGTTCCGGGTTTTATCCCCGAATCGGGATCACCCAGAGAGGAATCGTAAATGTAGCCACAAACCTGGCATCGGTAGCGCTCTTTTTCCTTAATCTCTTCGTGATAAGTGGCAGCGGTACGAGGAACTCGGCCTCCTTTTATATCCCGGTAGTAACTATAAGTCATTGGTTCTCCACCTTTTTCCATAAAATCGGTCTCCACTATTTCTCCCAAAAATACCCAGTGAGTACCAGCATCTAACTGATTCACTACTTTAGCTTCTAAGTAAGCTACTGTGTGTTCGGTAATAATGGGCATTCCCGTCTTACCCTGGAAGTGCTTAACCTGGGAGAGTTTGTCAGTGTTTCTACCACTGTGGAAACCAAAGAGACCAATAAGAGGTAAGGGGGTGTTTTTTTCCAGAACTGAAACTGAAAAATAGCCGCTTTTCTGGATATAGGTAGAGGTTAAACTTTCTTTGTTTACACTCACTACCAGCTGAGGTGGGAAAGCGGTCACCTGAGTAAGAGCATTGACAATAAGACCGTTAAATTTTCCTTCCCACCCTGAACACAGGATGTACATCCCACAATTTAAGGTAAAAAGAGCATCTAAATTCAAGATTAGCTCTCCTTTCTATATATCGGCTAACTTTTTCATAGTTTCTTTAGTATTCTCATAGAGCTCCCGATAAATGGAGTAATATTTATCATAAATGTGAAGGTTGTCCTGATTTACTTTAATTATTGGGCGAAAGTCCACCCATTCTTTGATTCGTTCTGGTTTATCAATTACTCCCGTCCCTAAACCGGCCAGGAAAGCATCACCGAAAGGAGCCTCTACATCTTTGGAAAGCCTTTTCATATCAAATCCAGTGATATCAGCAAAGATTTGCACCCAGTAAGATGAGCGAGCTACACCCCCTACTATCCAGCACTCTGGATTAAGCTTCAAGCCTGCTTTTATTCCCTCTTCCATATTGTGGCGCAAAGAGTAAGCTGCTGCTTCCAGCATTGCCCGATAGACATGGGCTCGATTGTGATAAAGAGACAATCCAAAAATGGTTCCTCGAGCATCAGGATCCCAGATAGGTGAACGCTCACCCATGAAATAGGGTAAAACTACCACTCCCTCGCTTCCGGGAGGAATACCTTGAGTCTGTAATTCTAATAGAGTATAGGCTGATACGCCGGTGTTTTTTTCTACTTCTTTTTCATATTTTCCAAATTGGTCTCTGAACCACCGAGCCAGCCCTCCGGATGTAGCACTTCCTCCAAAGGTGTAGATCAGCTTGTCATCGTAGACTACGTAAGGATAGCTAACCAATAAGGGAGTCAGATATTGTCCTTCATGCACCGTTCCCCAGCACATCGAAGTTCCAGCCATGGCTACGTGTTCTCCCTCAGCCAGCACCCCGGCAGAAAACTGAGCTACTGGAGCATCAATTCCTCCTGATACAACCGGAGTCCCTTCCTGTAAGCCAGTTTCTTTCGCAAACCGGGCGTTAAGCTTTCCTACTATATCGGAGGACTTTAAAATTTTCTCAGGGAGCATTCTTTTGGGAATACCCAGAATTTCACACATTTCCTCTGACCAGGTACGCTTTCGGATATCAAAAACTCCCCCCAGATTTCCTGCTGAGGAATAATCAGTAGCTAAGACACCGGTGAGGTGGTAAATTACATAGTCTTTGGGGGTAACAAACTGGTAGATTTTTTTCCACACTTCTGGTTCATGATTGCGAATCCACATCATTTTGGTAAAGCCAAAGTAAGAATCGACGTAGTTTCCAGTAATTCCAAAAATCTTTTCCTGGGGGACATGGTTTTTTACCCACTGAGTTTCTTCTCTGGCTCTGCGGTCCATCCAGATTAAGCAGGGATAAAGAGGCTTTATTTCTTCATCTACTGGAACGCCTGAGCCCCCATAGAGACCGCTGATAGCTAATCCGGCAATCTCAGAAGGAGCTACTTTAGATTTTTCTACACATCGAGAGATGGTTTTAATCACTGCCTCCAGCCATACCTCAGGCCATTGTTCTGCCCAGGAAGGTCGGGGAGTGATAACTTCATACTCTTGAAAAGCATCGGCTATAAACTCACCTTTTTCATTAACCATGACTGTTTTGGTCCCCTGTGTACCAATATCTGTTCCTAAAAGATACATTTTTTTATTCACCCCTTCAGCTCTAATTTCTGCTATTTTAACCCACTTTGACGAATTACTCAAAACCTGTTTTTTAAGGAAATTGCTTTATAAAGTTTTTAGAAGGTTTATAATAGCATTTTGATTCTTCCTGACTTTGACAGCTATAATTTAAAAACATTGATATATCAAGGAATAAAGAGTCTCTTTTTTGTTTACTCCACTACAGTTTCACTGAGAATAAACTTGGGAATCTTTATCCCTAAAGCTCTAAATATCTGAACATTATCATTCTCTATGGCCTTTATTTCTTTTGTTTTCGTAACTACACAGAGGTGCATATTTTTATTGAATC
>DAOSVE010000115.1:0-4455 GCA_035593465.1 Candidatus Atribacteria bacterium
GCTATCAATACGAAACAAATGTTACAATTATTCTTTGAAGCGATTAAAAGCCCGGCTTTTCGAGAGGAAGAGATTGAAAGAGAAAGAACTTTTCTTTTGAATATCCTTCATTCTCTGGATGATGACCCTTTCCAGGCTGCGATGCTGCGGTTTAAAAAAGCTTTTTATGGTCGTCATCCTTATGCTTTTCCCACCATGGGTGAAGAAAATACTCTCCGCAATCTGGGAGAAGAAGAAATTTGGGCCTGGTATAGGAAAGTTTACATACCCAATAATATGGTAGTTGCGGTGGTGGGTGATTTTGACCCTGATGAAGTAGAGAAGATTTTTTACGAAGAGATGGGAGAAATTATACCTAAGGAGCCCCTTATTCCTTCTATAGAAAAGTTTTCTCCCTTCTCATTAAAAATTGTGGACCGTAAAGAAGTGAGGGATAGCTGGATGGTGGTCGGTTTTAGGGCTCCTGGGTTATTAGAAGAGAAAGAGAGAGCAGTTTTTGATATTCTGAATAATATTTTGGGAGGGGGTATGTATTCTCGCCTTTTCCTGAAAATCAGGGAGGAACGAGGCTTGAGCTATCAAGTAGGTTCTCTTTATGTTCCTCTGCGGGGTCCATCTTTTATCTGTGCTTATGCCAGTTTTCCTTACGCTTATTTTGATACGGTGGTGGGAATTTTGAAAGAAGAACTTCGAGGATTATCTCATCTCGATAAAGAAGAGTTTGAAGAAGCCAAAAATTATACCCGAGGTAATTTTCTTCATTGTTTAGAAATGGTTTTTTCCCTTTCCTCTCTTTTTGCTTTTTTTGAGAGGGTAGGGTTAGGTTGGGATTTTATCTTCCGTTACGAAAAAACGTTGAAAGAGATTTCTCTCGAAGAAGCAAGGGCTATTTACCAACGATTTAGTGGGCAGGGAGAGTCTATAGGAGGTATTGTCCCTGCTGAATAGCTGTAGTGGGTTTTGCGGGATGCCATAATTTAAAGAAATACGGTTCTGTGCAGGTTTTATCTGAGCGAAACATTAAAGTTAAGAGCATTCCTTATTTACTAAGTTGTAATGAGGGATAAAAAGAGAAACAAGAGCTGCTATCCCGGTTAAAATTGCTCCCCAGAAATAAGCATTTTTTAATCCCAGCATAAAAATGGAAGCTTCTTCACCTATCAGTTTTCCTAATCCTTGAAGAATAGAAGTGGGAACTGAGGCATTAAGAATCCCGCCTCCCATGGCAGTTCCCAGAACCATTCCTACATTACGCACTGTAGCTAGAATGCTTGAAGCCACACCTAAGTGTTCTCGAGGTACACTTCCCATAGCAACGTTCATATTGGGAGATTGGAAAATCCCGGTGCCTAAACCAAAGAGAGCTAATCTCCAGGCGACGCCTGCTGTACTGATAGAGGCAGGTAACTGGCTTAAGGAAAACAAGCTTAAGGCACAAAGAGCAGCGCCTATAAAAGTAAGAAAGTGAGGACTAGTACGGTCAGAGAGTGAACCAGCAAAGGGGGCAACTGCCAAAGTAGTGAGAGGGAAAATAGTTAAGATAAGTCCTACCTCATTTTGCTCATATCGTAATACTCGATTAAGATAAGAGGGGGTAAGAGTTACCAAAATATACTGGGACATAAAATTTAAGAGAGCACATAGGTTAGCTAAGGAAAAGGACAAGTTATGAAATAATTCTAAATTTATTAGTGGAGGGTTAGCTCTTTTTTCTATAGTCAAAAAACTGAAGAATGCCACAACTGCAACTGCAGCAGTAAGAAGAGTGGTAGAATGTATCCCCTGGGTAGGAAAACGATTTAGAAACAAGAGAAAAGAAAAAAGAAACAGGCAGTTGGTTATTGCTCCTCTTCCATCTATTCTACCCGGCTTTCCTTTTAATTCGGGAATAATTTTATTTCCCCACCACAGGCCAACTATACCGATGGGGATATTTATTAAGAAGATGTAAGGCCAACCAGCAAAGTGAGTGATAAAACCACCTAAGGATGGCCCGATAGCTAATCCTGTGGATACACTGATAGCATTGATTCCTAAAGCTCGGCCTCGCTCCTCGGGAGGGAAAGAGGCAACGATTATGGCATAAGGTACAGACATCATCATTCCGGCGGTAATCCCCTGAATAGCACGAAAAAGAATTAGCCAGGAAATAGAGGATAGAAAATAAGAAACACTACACAGAAGAGAAGTAATAGTAAAACCAGCAAGGCCAATTAAATATACTCTTTTATATCCCCAGATGTCACCCAGACGACCATAAAAGGGAAGCAAACTGCTTATGGTCAAAAGATAAACCATAACTACCCATTGAGCGCTGGTGAGAGCAACGCCAAAGCGACTTCCAATGATGTGATAATTAACGTTGACCACACTGGCGTCAATGGGTCCCATTATTCCGCATAACATAACCGCGGCTAAAATTTGGTAACGATGGGTGTAAGGAGAGCTACTATATTCTTCTCTCATCTATTTTTGAACCTTATTGGTTAAGAATAGATAGTTTATACCTCAAAATGTTTCCATTTTCCAGACCTAAATCGAGAATAAATCACTATAGCTCTTAATATTTGATCAAAACCTATGGCTAACCAAGCACCTGTGAGTCCCCACCCAAATGTCATTACAAAAAGATAGGCCAGGGCTACTCTCATTCCCCAGATACCTATAATGGTGGAATAGAGAGGAAAACGGGTGTCTCCTGCTCCTCTCAGAGCTCCAGCTAATATAAATTGGGTTGATTGAGCGGGTTGAATAAGAGCTATAATCCTCAGGCATATACGACTTTGTTCAATAATAGCGATATCATTGGTATAAAGCATGGTTATATATTTTCCGAAGAAAAATATGGTAAATGCGCTTATACCAGAGACTATCATTCCTAACAGTCTTGTTTGACGAGCGCTTTCTTCTGCTATGTCGGGTTTGTTAGCCCCTAGAAGTTGACCTACTAAAGTAGTGGCAGCCATAGAGAAAGCTTGTCCGGGCATAAATGACAGAGATTGAATATTCATAGCTATCTGATGGGTAGCAAAAGCTATAGTTCCCAATTCTGCCACTATTCTTACAAATGTTAACTGTCCTGCTCTTAAAACGAATTGCTCCAAGGCAGAAGGTATTCCTATGTTAAATATTCTTTTCAAGATGCCAAAATCTAAGCCATAGTTTTCTTTAAGTGAGAGCTTGATTACTGTTTTTCCTCTATAGAGTACATAAAGTAGAATAATTGAGGAGATAAATCTTGCTATGGAGGTAGCTATACCTGCTCCAGCAACTCCTAAAGCCGGAGCTCCAAATTTGCCAAAGATTAAAATATAGTTTCCTAATATATTCGATAAATTGGCGATGATATCAGCTATAAGAGGAGTTTTCATATCGCCGGAGCCTCTCAGTATGGCTCCCAATCCCATTGCTAGAACATTAAAAGGTGTTCCTATTGCTATTGTTCTCATATAGGCAACTCCCAGAGTTAACACCTCAGGCTCTGCTCCCATAGCTTTTTCTATTTGGGGAGCAAATATATATAGAATGGGTAGCAATAGTATACCGAACAATATACTTACCACCATGCTCTGTTTTGCCACGTTTTTTGCGCTGTTTATGTCTTTTGCTCCTATAAAGCGAGCCACTAATGCGGTAGTTCCCACTGTGAGGGCTATAAACACAGAGACGATAAGGAAAATGGGCTGATTTACCATTCCTACGGCTGAGATAGCAGCAGGTCCTAATCTTCCCACCATAATCATATCTACCATACCTACAAAACTGATGAGAAGCATATTTAAGAGGGCAGGTAAAGACAAGGAAAAAGCCTTGGAACGGATATGTTTCTTGTCCAGAATTTCTGGCAGGATTGTGCTAAAAGCTTCTCCTTCTAAAACAACTTCTTCATCTTCTATTGTTTTTTCTTCCAATTTCATCTTCCTCTAAGATATTATATAGCTTTTGTAAAGCGTGTACTGCTTTGGCATTTACCTTTTGAAGGATTAAGCAGTTTCTTTTTATGTAAAGGTAAAAAATAGTTTTCTTATCACACCGGATTTCCCCTTTCCCTATTTTCTTTTAGCTATTTTGGAGGAAAAAGGATTAAGAAAAATGTGATAAAAACTTTGTGAGCTATTTAGCTGTGGTACCAAAATTAAAATACTATAATATCCCTCAGTACATAGCGACCTTGAGTTTTTGACTTTCGATATAATTTACTTTTTAAAGTTTTTAACATTTTAATCAGTTTTGTGGGATACTATATTTTGCTTTTAATCTTATGCCGTAGGCTGCCCGCTTCTCGTGGTGATGGGAGGAGGTGCCGCAGGCTGTTCGGTCTCGCGATGACGGAGAATTACAGTGAGATTTTTGGTTAACTATGATATCTCTCTTGAACTTATATGATTGGGTTTACAGGGTATAGTTTAATCTCCCAGGTAGTTATTCCTTTCTATCCATTTATCTGTTTTGAAA
>DAOSVE010000006.1:0-34292 GCA_035593465.1 Candidatus Atribacteria bacterium
CGGGAGTATACCGGCGGATACTCTCAAGGCACATTTTAGTATATTCAAGGTTATTACGGGTGAGGATGACGATAGAGGTGAGACTCAAGGTTTTCGGAGTTACCTCTTTAGGCTGAGCCACCAAAAGATATTGATATATTCGTCCTTCCTCTTCTAAAGTGAACAATTTCATTCCTGAAGTTTTTAAAGCATGCAAAAAACCTGGTGGTACTTCCGCTCCTTGCAAGATAGTTCCTTGTAAGTTAGTAGCTTTAAATCCTGTTTTATCCAGCATATCCAGAATAGTTTTTTTAGTGAAAAATCTTAAATGAGTTTTATCTAAAATTCCAGCTTCTTGGTAGTCCCACCTGCCCTCCAAAAGGTCTTTTATAACCGACCAATGCCTCACATTAGGAACACTAATTATCACAATACCTTGTGCGTTTATGCGAGTCTTGATCTGGCTGAGAATCTTCCAGGGGTTTTTGAGATGCTCAAGCACATCAGCAAAAATAACCACATCATAATAGTTCTCTGGCAGGTCATCTATTATTTCTTCAATATCCCCAACTATTACCTTATCCAGCTTCTCTCTTGCTTTGTCGGCCACCTCAGGTACAATCTCTATCCCTGTCACTTCACAATCTTGCCTTTCTTTTAAGGCTTTACCTAACTCACCCGCTCCACAGCCAATATCCAGTATTTTTTTGGCTGAGGAAGGAATAAGGGCTTGAATCTCAGGACGAGAATAAGAATAATAAATTAAGCTCTTTCCTTCTGATAAATAAAGCTCTTTTCTCTTTAGAGGATTTTGAACTATAGCGATGAAAGCGAGAGCCCTTTCTATTAATACACCATTGTCCGTTCGCAATTCTAACTTCCCCGAAGACAGATACTGACCAATGAATTTAAAATTGTGGAAGTATTTGGCAAGTATAGACCTAAACTCTTGATAAGAGTATTCTCTAACATGGAAAGGATTGCCAGGTTCTTTATCTGGGGAATATACAGTTTTATTGGGGGTAGAGACAATCAGCATCCCATCAGGTTTGAGTACTCTGCTTAATTCCTTTAAAAGTACATCAGGGTCATCTATATGCTCAAATACTTCAAAACACACCACCACATCAAATTTGTTGTCCTCAAAGGCTAAATCCAGCACATTCATAGTCTCAAAAGTTAAATTATCCTTTTGGTACTTTTCCAAGTCGTATTCTATTATTTCTCTTGCATAATCTATACCAATAACTTCTCTTGCTCCCCCTTCGGTAGCCATAATCCAGCTTCCATATCCAGCTCCACAACCAGCATCCAATACTACTTTATCTTTTACAAACTGGGAAGCAAACCGGTATCTTTGAAAATGCATAGCCTCAGTGAGTGAATCAGATTTCCCGGGAAACATTCTCTCACTTTTTAACTTAAACTCTTCCCAGTGATTAGCTTTTATCTCTGAAAATACAGCTTCTACTTCATTTTCTACTATATCCCAATTGTACTTTTTCGCCACTTCTAATCCTCGTTTTTGCAATCTGGTATATAAATCTTTGTCTTCCAAAAGATGGATAACTGCTTGAGCCATAGTCTCAGGGTCTTGGGGTGGGACAAAAAGGGCATAATCTGTAACCTCATCATAACTACGATAAGCGGATATATCTGTTAATACCACCGGAGTTCCACATGCCATAGCTTCGATGGGAGGCAAACCAAACCCTTCTTCCTTACCCTTGGAAGAAGCCATTAATACATCGCAGGAGCTATAAACTTTTGCCATCTCTTCACCTGACAAATGATTATAATATTCATCGACGACTCCTAAGAATTGTTCTTCTTGAGAGATGGGAAATTGAGAAACTCTGATAATCTCAACAGCATTGCCTAACTTTGTCTTTAAAATTTTAGCTGCCTTTAGCGCTGTTCTTATATCTTTCCACTCTACCTCTATTGGCCCTACTATTAAAACTCTCTTTTTAGGGAAAGTGGCTCTATTTTCGGGGTGGAACAGAGATAAATCGATGGCATTATGAATCATATAAGTGGGATGATGATATTTCTCCTCCAGAATTTTTTTCAAAAATAAATTATTAACCACTTTAACCGTATAAAGACTATAAACAAAATCTATATAATTCTTAGCTCGAGGATCATCAGTTCCAAAATATTCATAACCTTGGCAATAATGGATAGGAATACCAAACCCAGCATCGTGAGCAACGACAACTGTGGGATAAAAAGTACCTATTATAAGCTCACTATCTTGTGGAATAACTCGGGGGGTAAGTTTTGGAACACTAATAAATTCAAAATCTATTTTAAACCAATCTGGTTTGTCTTTTACTGCAATAACCCTTACCCTGTGTCCTCTTTTATGTAACCTGCTAGCTTGTTCTAAAGGAATTTTAATACCTCCCCAAAGAGAAGTATCTGGAAGAACATAAGTTATATTCATTTTTAATCGCCCTATATAAGTTTATTAACTATATGATAAAAAAAATTGCCAAACTTAACTGTAGAATTCAATTATGTTCCCTTAAGGAGGAGCTCTCAAAGACACCCTTACCTTAATCTTCTTCCGTCAAAGGAGAGGGAACTCTTTAAAGAGAAGTACAAAGAAATAAGCAAATTTGCTATAATCTGGAAAATGGGTGGTAAAAAGGAATCAGGCAATTTTCTCAAGGGGGTAAACAATGAAAGGTTTAATTTTAGCTGGAGGGACTGGCTCACGGCTTTATCCTCTCACTAAAGTGACCAATAAACACCTTCTCCCGGTGGGAAGGTATCCTATGATTTATTATCCCATCTATCACTTAACTCAGATAGGGATTCAGGACATCCTGGTAGTAACCGGCACCGAGCATATGGGGAAAGTGGTCCAGCTTTTGGGAAGCGGACGAGACTTTGGAGTGAAATTTACTTACAAAGTTCAGGATGAAGCAGGGGGGATTGCCCAAGCTTTAGGAATGGGGAGGGAGTTTGTGGGAGAAGATAATTGTCTGGTTCTTCTCGGGGATAACATTTTTGAGGATGACCTCACTCTTTATTTTACTCACTTTCAAAACCAAAAAAGAGGAGCGCGCCTCCTTTTAAAGGAAGTTCCTGACCCGGAGCGGTTTGGAGTGCCAGTATTCAAAGAGGGGAAAATTATAGCTATTGAAGAAAAGCCTACTTCTCCTAAAAGCTCTTTCTGTGTAGCGGGGATTTATTTTTATGATAATCGAGTGTTTGATGTTATCTCTCAGCTTAAGCCTTCCAGTCGGGGAGAATTAGAAATCACTGATGTTAATAACTGGTATATCGAGAGGGGAGAGGCAGAATACGATATTTTATCCGGATTCTGGACTGACGCCGGCACATTTGAATCTCTTAGTCGAGCAAATGAGCTGACCCGGGATATGACTCTCGATTTTGGGAGGGAGTAAAATTGGTGAAATTTACCCCTGGAGATATAAAAGGAGTAATAAAGGAAGAGCTTGCAAGATATGAAGATAAACGGGGATGGTTGATAGAAGTTTTCCGCCAGGATGAGCTCCTTGAGGACTTATATCCTCTTATGGGTTATATTTCTCTCACTCACCCCGGAGTCACCCGCGGTCCTCATGAACACCGCTTTCAATGGGACCATTTTATATTTTTAGGTTCTTCTGTTTTTCGTTTATTTCTCTGGGACAATCGTCCTTCTTCCCCCACTTACCAGAACCAGCTTATACTGATTGCCGAGGAAGACCATCCTTTACGAGTAGTTATTCCTCCCGGAGTAGTTCATGCTTATCAGAATCGGGGAGAAAAACCCGGGTTAGTCCTTAATTTTCCCAACCAGCTTTATCGAGGATGGGGAAAGAAAGAAGAAGTAGATGAAATCCGCTGGGAAGAAAGAAAAGACTCTCCCTTTGTGGTAGAGTAACCTATGAAGCTCCTCATCACCGGTTCTCAGGGTCAGCTGGGAAGAGAGATTCAAAAAGAAGGAGAAAAAAGAGGATATCAGGTTTATCCTTTTTCTCATGAAGAACTTGATATCACTAAAATATCCGCTGTAGAGACAGCTGTCCAGGAGTTAAAACCTGATATCATAGTGAACTGTGCTGCCTATAACCAGGTAGACCAGGCAGAAAAAGAAAGAGAAACAGCCTGGAAAGTAAATGTCGAAGGAGTAGAAAATTTAGCTTTATCCTCCCGGAAGCACGGGAGTTTTTTAGTTCACTATTCCACCGATTATGTATTTTCGGGAAACCAGAGTCATCCCTACCGAGAAGAAGACCTTCCTTCTCCTCTCAATTATTACGGGAAGACGAAATGGGAGGGAGAAAAAGCGCTGGAGAAGGTTCTTTCTCCTTCTCAGTTTCTCCTCCTTCGAGTAAGCTGGGTATTTGGTAATAACCCCAAGGTAAGCTTTCCTTTAAAGCTCCTCCAGTGGTCGAGGGAGAAACAAACTCTCCGGATAGTAGATGACCAGATTTCTTCTCCCACTTATGCTCACGATGCAGCATATTTTACTTTAGAGCTATTAGAAAAAGATGCCCAGGGGCTTTTTCATTTTGCTAACTCTGGATATTGTAGCCGATACCAGTGGGCTAAATTCATTTTAGAAAAGCTAAACTGGAGAGGGCAACTTTTTCCGGCTAAAAGTAGCGATTTTCCTACCTCTGCTCAGCGGCCTCCTTTTTCTGCGTTAGATTCCAGAAAGGTGGAAACCGTCTTGAAAAGGAAAATACCTTCCTGGGAAGAAGCAACTGACCGATTTCTTTTATCGTTGAAGGAGGGAAAAAATGAATAGAATTTTAATCAGTGGTGGAGCAGGTTTCATTGGAGCCAATCTGGTTAAACTGTTGCTGGAATGGGAGCCAGAATGGAAGATAGTGGTGGCAGATGCTCTCACTTATGCCGGAGATAAAAAGAGGTTAGAAGAAATATCCGATAATCCCCGGTTTTCTTTTTATCAAGTAGATATCACTCAAAAAGAAAAGATGAGAGAAATCTGGGAGAGGGAAAAGCCTCAGGGAGTAATCCACTTAGCCGCTGAATCTCATGTTGACCGGAGTATCAAAGACCCCTCTCCTTTTATTTTAACTAACGTTTTAGGAACTGAAGTACTTCTTGAGTTATCTTTAGAATTTGGGGTGTCTCGTTTTCTCCATGTCTCTACTGATGAGGTGTATGGAGAGTTAAAAGATAAAGAGGGTAAATTTACCGAAGAACATCCTCTTGCTCCTTCTTCTCCTTATTCAGCCAGCAAAGCAGGGGGAGAGCTTTTAGTTAAGGCTTATGAACGGACTTTTAATTTACCTATTGTTATTGTTCGACCCTCTAACAATTACGGTCCCTGGCAGTATCCCGAGAAATTAATCCCGGTAGTTATCTGGCAAGCACTCCATCATCAGCCTGTCCCGGTCTATGGTCGAGGAGAAAATTGGCGAGAGTGGCTCTATGTGGAAGATTGTGCTCAAGGGATTTATGCTGCTTTTCTTAAAGGGAGAGAGGGAGAAATATATAACTTGGGAAGCGGGGAAGAAAGACAAAATCTGGATACGGTAAAAACAATTCTTTCTCTTCTGGGAGAAAAAGAAGACCTTATTCAATTTGTTCCCGACCGACCCGGCCATGATTTCCGCTATTCTTTAGATAGTCAAAAAGCAGAGAGAGAACTAAACTGGCGGGCTAAAACTAAATTTGCAGAGGGGATAAAGAAGACTGTAGACTGGTATATTAAGAATATTAAATGGGTAGAAGAGAAAATAAAGGAGATAAACTCCTTATAGGGATGAAAAATAATCGGGCTGGAAATAAAGTAATTTGCAGTGAGATAATCTAATAAGGGATGAGCAAATTAAAAGTTGGAGAGATAGTAGATTAGATCGGAGAAAGGACAGCTAATAAAAGCAAGACGAGAAAAGATATTGGTCCTTTTTTTTGTCTTGCTTGAATGCCTCTATCATCCCCTTGTCTGTCATTCCTGAATGGTTCTATCAGGAATCCAAATTATTTAAGGGCAAAAACTTTTGGATTCCCGATTGAAGATTTCGGGAATGACGGAAAAGGAGGTCGTCACCCCGGCGACTTTCGAGCCGGGGTCTATATTATTTAAGAACAAGAATATCTGGATTCCCGATAACAGATTTCGGGAATGACGAATGAGAGAGTTCCTCGACTCTTTTTTTCTTTCCCTCGCCCTTGAAGGGAGAGGGTTAGGGTGAGGGTGTCTTTTTTCGGCCATTCCTGAATGTCTCTATCAGGAATCCAGACAATAAGGAGGCAAAAACCCCCTTATAACTCCCAAAAAAACAAAAGAAACAAAAACTTAAAAACCCAAGATTACTGGGGAAAAAACGTCCCTCAGTAGATGCTTTGCCGCTGATTTAGGGGATGATGAGTAAGAAGGAATGGCAGGCGAGAACTATAAAAAGGGAAAGCACTTCTCTTATAGTTTTATGCTTTCTATGCCTTTATGCAGAGGGCTATGGATAAACGTCCCTGACAATAGGTTCTATAGTTGATTTCTATTACAGGATTGAAATTGATATCTTATAACTTGAGAGGATAGAAGTTTACAAAAGTATACTTTCTTGTTTCTTACCACAAGGATTTTCCCCTCCCCCATTGACAAAGAGTCCAGAAATTCCTGCAAGTTAGAAAAAGATGTGATAAAATGGGGATAAAGTTTCTTTAAGGAGTTGAAAGTATGTCTGGACATTCTAAATGGGCACAAATAAAACACAAAAAAGCCAAAACTGATTCGGCTCGAGGCAAAGCTTTTAGCAAGTTGATTCGTCTTATCACTGTAGCTGCTCGTCAGGGGGGAGGCAACCCGGAGAATAATGCTCGCCTGCGGATTGCTATCCAAAAAGCTAAAGAAATAAATATGCCTCAAGAAAACATTGAAAAAGCGATTAAAAAAGGAACTGGAGAATTAGAAGGAGTAAATTACGAAGAAATAACCTATGAGGGGTATGGTCCAGGAGGAGTAGCCGTGATGATAGAGGTTATGACTGACAATCGCAATAGAACTACAGCAGAGTTGAGGCATATACTTTCTCGTCATGGAGGAGCCTTAGGAGAGAGTGGGTCGGTTTCCTGGATTTTCGAGCGCAAGGGTTTTATCAGCTTTGATAAGGAAAAAGTGGACGAAGAAGAGTTGATGACCGTGGCTATTGAAGCCGGAGCAGAAGACTTGAAAGTAGGAGAAAGCACTATAGACGTTATTACTTCCCCTTCTGATTTTGACCAGGTTAGAGAAGCCATAGAGCGTGCTGGTCTATCTTATGATTTAGCTCAGATTACTATGCTTCCTAAAACTATGGTCAATGTGGAGGGGAAAGCCGCTCAACAGGTTCTTGAGCTTATTGATGCCCTGGAAGAGCACGATGATGTGCAGGAAGTTTATTCTAACTTTGAAGTAGCTGATGAGGTTCTGGAATCTCTGAACAGCTAAATGTCCGAGAGTACCTGTATATTAGGGGTAGACCCGGGGACTGCCATCACTGGTTTTGGAATCATAGAGTCTTTTGCTCAGGGTAATTCTCTGAGAGTGGTAGACTGTGGTTTCATTGCTACTGATAAAGGGCTTCCTGCTAGTGCGAGATTAAAGCTCATTTTTGAGGATTTAAAGACCGTAATTGAAAAGTTTGCTCCTCAAGAGATGGCAGTAGAAGAATTGTTTTTTAATAAAAACTCTAAAACTGCTATTTCTGTGGGAGAAGCGCGAGGGATAGTTTTATTATGTGCTGCTCTTTATCAGGTGCCGGTCTATGAGTATACCCCTCTTGAGGTCAAACAATCCGTAGTGGGTTATGGTAGAGCCACTAAGAGCCAGATTATTTATATGGTAAAACAGATTCTAAAAATAGAGAAGGAAATAAATCCGGATGATGTGGCTGATGCTTTAGCAGTGGCTATTTGCCACGCCTTCCGTTCGGGGATGTAGAGGAAATGATAGATTATCTTAGAGGAAAAGTGGTAGAAATGGATGAGGAAGATTGGGTGGTAGAGACTAATAACTTTGGTTTCCGCTTAAAAGTTACCCCTTTTGTTTTGCCCGGGAATATTGGAGAAGAAAGATGTTTTCTTTTGCGCATTTTTATGAAGGAAAATGGAGAATTCATTTTTTATGGTTTTGATAATGAAGAAGAAAGGTCGGTTTTTGACCAGCTCCGGGAAATTAGGGGGGTTAATCATCGTACCGCTTTTAAGATTCTCTCCCGAGTAAAGTGGGAAGAGCTGGTTAAATTGATTCTGAATGAAGAGATTTCAGTTCTGGAGACCAGAACCAGTCTCAGCTCCAAGACTATAAAGAGATTAGTTTTAGAGTTAAAACCCCGCTTTTTGAAAAAAGGTTGGAAGATAGAGGGTGGGGAGCGCTCAGGGGAAGTAGTAGAAGAAGTTAGAGAGGTTTTATCCCGCCTGGGTTATCGCACGGTAGAAATTGAGGGGGTAATTGATGACCTGTGGGGTGAGCTTGGTAGAGAAGGGGCAGATGTAGAAACCTGGATTAAAGAAGCTTTAATCAAGTTAGGTGGTGGAGTTTGAAAAGAGAGTCAGTGGATGATTTTCTTATCCGGCCGCAGAGTTTGGCTGATTTTGTCGGTCAGGAAAAAGTTAAGTCCAATCTCCAGGTTTATATTCAAGCTGCTCGCTCCAGAGGTGAACCTTTAGACCACGTGTTGTTGTTTGGTCCTCCTGGCCTCGGTAAGACTACCTTGGCTAATATCATTGCCCATGAGATGAAGACCAGCCTTCGTTATTTATCCGGTCCCGCCTTTACGAGAGGTGGAGATTTGGCTTCTGTTTTCACCACACTTTCTGCAGGAGAAGTAGTGTTTATTGATGAAATTCACCGTCTTCCTCCTCCTTGTGAGGAAATTCTTTATGGTGCTATGGAGGATTTTGCTCTTCATCTCGTGGTGGGAAAGGGTCCGGGAGCGAGGAGTATACGCATTCAATTGCCTCTTTTTACCCTGGTGGGAGCTACTACCCGGGTGAGCCTTCTTAGCTCTCCTTTGCGTAATCGCTTCGGCATTGTGGAGAAGCTGGATTTTTACCAGGAAGAGGAAATTACTAAAATAGTAGAAAGAGCGGCACAGGTTATAGGGGTGGAAATTCAACCCCGGGGAGCAGAAGAAATTGCTCATCGTTCTCGTGGTACTCCCCGAATCGCCAACCGATTGCTTCGGAGAGTGAGAGATTTCGCTCAATTCTTTGGTGAGGAAATAATAAATGAAGAAATAGCAAAGAGAGCTTTTACCTACTTAGGAGTAGATGAAGTAGGTCTCACTGATTTTGACCGGAGATTTTTAGAAGTGCTGGTTAAGTATTATCAAGGAGGGCCAGTAGGGATTGAAAATATCGCCAGCATTTTAGGAGAAGATCCTGCTACTCTGGAGGAAGTTTATGAGCCTTTTCTTCTCAAATTAGGTTTTATTGCCCGGACTAAAAGAGGAAGAATAATAACTGCTCGAGGTCGTCAATATCTTCAAAAGGTGAAAGAAGTTGGCTGATAAAGTTTTACTGCATACCTGCTGTGCTCCTTGTGCTACCTATGTAAACGAAGCCTTAGAAAAGGAAGGGTGGGAAGTGGTAAATATCTTTTATAATCCCAACATCCATCCTTTTGATGAATATGCTCGTCGTTATGAAACTCTGGTTTTATATTTAGAAAACGAAGGTAAAGTTCTCGAAGCTCCCTTTCCTTACAATCCTCTGGAATATTTTTCTTTGATTACCGAGCCAGAAAACCGCTGCCCTAAATGCTATTTTCTGCGGTTGAGGAAAGTGGCTCAGTGGGGGAAAGAAAGAGGCTTTAAATTTTTTACCACCACTTTGACTATCAGTCCTTATCAAGATTTACCAGCCATCTGGGAAGTGGGGAAACAAATTGAGGAGAAACTGGATATTAAGTTTCTGATTCGAGATTTTCGAGAAGGTTTCCGCCAGAGTGTGGCCCGGTCTTCAGAACTGAAGCTTTATCGCCAGAATTATTGTGGTTGTATTTTCAGTAAATATGAAGGAGCGAAAAGGAGGTTAGAAAAACGTCTTACTGGGCTAAAGTTTTCTTAACTCTGGGTCTCGTGTTCATAGTGGTGGGAGTTCTATTGCTCCTTTTATCCCGGATTCCGGGGGTAAGTAAGCTGGGACATCTCCCTGGTGATATAGTTTATCGGCGGGGTAATTTCGTCTTTTATTTCCCTCTTATGACCTGTCTTATAATCAGCGTGATTTTAACCCTTATTTTTACCCTATTATTCAGGCGTTAGGAGGAAGAGATGCTGAAAAAAATCGTCCTTATTCTCTGCTTAATTCTTTTTGTAAGTCTAAATGAGGGGTGGGGAAAAGAATTAGAAGTGACAGTTAATTTGAACAAGGCAAAAGAAGCAGTATTTAGCTCATCTGGAGGATTGAAGGTAGAAATAGGAAAGCGTTCTTTTTCTGTTCCTCCTTCTTATCCTGTTCATTTCCGGGAAGAGGGGGAGGAGATAAAATGGGAAGAAGAGAACCTCCTTTCTTCTGAGGTTTATATATATCCTAAAGGTAAGGAAGCAGTTTTGTGGGGCAAAAGACCCTATCGGGGGAGTTTTATTATAAAAGCATCAGACGGAGGTATTTTAGTGATAAATAAACTTCCTCTTGAGGATTACATCAAAGGAACTATGAAGCTGGAATTAAGTCCTTCCTGGCCTGTAGAAGCTCTCAAAGCTCAAATCATAGTTTCTCGCACCTATGCTTTGAGAAATTTGCGGCGCCATGAGGAGGAAGGTTTTAATTTCTGCGCTACTGAACATTGCCAGCGTTACGGGGGGATTAACGCTGAAGACCCGGTTACCAATCGCTTGGTGGAAGAAACTAAAGGTTTGGTGCTTACTTATCAGAACGAGTTAGCTTCAGTCGTTTTTCACTCCGAAAGCGGCGGTTTCACTGAAAGTGCCTTTGATGTGTGGGGGAGGGAAGTACCTTACTTGATAGAAGTTTCCTCTCCCTGGGAAGAAAATGCTCCTCATTCATCCTGGGAGGTGGAGTTTAAAAAAGAAGAGGTAGAAAATTGTCTTAATAAAGCAGGCCTCATCCAGGGAGAAATTCTGGATATTAACTTATCTTCTTCTCCGGAGGGAAGAGTGGAGGAAGTTGAGGTTATAACCTCGCAAGGGTTATTTTCCTTTCCTGCTTCTCGATTTCGGGAAGCTTTAGGGTGGGAGAAGCTCCCCAGCACTTTTTTTGTAATGAGAAAAGTGGAAAAAGAACAGAAAGTGAGAAAAGAAACCTTTCCTTCTCCTTCTTCGTCATCGGCCTCTTCTTTTGATTACGAAGAGTGGATGGATAAAGATTGGGATTTAGATGATATAATTAACTTTTTGAAAATGAGAGAAGAAGAAAGAAATAGGAAGAAAGGCATTTCTTCTCCTCCCCGGATAGTGGTGGAGGAAGAAGTTATCCCTCAGGGTACTACCTTTATATTTGAGGGAAAAGGTTATGGTCACGGAGTGGGTCTTTCTCAGTGGGGAGCAAAAGGTATGGCAGAGGAAGGTTTTTCTTGCCAGGAGATACTTAATCATTATTTCCCTGGCTGCAAGATAGAGAGGGCAACTTTTAAGTGAGTGGTCTGGTTTCTGAATTTGATTTTTCTCTTCATCCGGAGCTGATTGCTCAAGAACCTTTTTATCCTCGAGACCACTGTCGGTTGATGGTGGTAGACCGGGAGCAAAAAACCTGGGAACATCGTTTTTTCTATGAAATAGTGGAATATTTAGAGCCTCCAGATGTCCTCGTAATAAACGATACCCGGGTTTTGTCGGCTCGTTTTTGGGTCTATAAAGAAGAAACTGGAGGAAGAGTAGAAATCCTATTTTTGCGCCACCGGGGAGAGGAATGGGAGTGTCTTTTGCGTCCTTCCCGAAAAGTAAAGACTGGTCAAGTTCTCAAATTGGAAAAAGACCCTCGTTTTAGCTGGAGAGTAAGAGAGCGAAATAATGGGATATGGTTAATTGAGCCTCTTTTTTCTTCCTCGGAAGAAGAGAAGTTATTTGACTCTTTTGGGGAAGTACCTACTCCTCCTTATGTTAAAAACCGGGCTATAAATCTCGCTGATTATCAAACAGTTTATGCTCGTATTCCCGGGTCAGTAGCTGCTCCTACTGCCGGCCTACATTTTACACCCCATTTATTAAAGAAATTAGAGGAGAAAGGGGTAAAAATAGTGTCCCTTACTCTTCATATAGGATTGGGGACTTTTCGACCGGTTAAAGAAGAGAGGATAGAAGACCATAATATGCACTCCGAGCATTTTTTGCTAACCGAAAGCGCAGCGCAGACCATCCTTGAAGCTAAAGAAAAAGGAGGGAAAGTAGTAGCAGTGGGAACAACGGTAGTAAGAGTTCTGGAGGCAGTCTGGCAGCAATTTAACACCTTAAAGGGTAGGGAGGGAGAAACTAATCTCTTTATTTATCCTGGCTTTCATTTTCAAGCTATAGATTGGTTGATTACCAATTTTCATCTCCCTCGTTCCACTCTTTTCATGCTGGTTTGTGCTTTAGCCGGGACTGAATTTATGAAAGAAGCGTATGAGGAAGCTATTAAAAAGGGTTATCGCTTTTTTAGCTTTGGAGATGCTATGCTTATAAAATAAGAGGTGAAGATTTGGGAGACTTTGAACTCTTAGTTAGTGATTCTCGCTCGAGAGCTCGCCTGGGATTACTGCATACCGCCCATGGGGTAATAGAAACACCGGTTTTTATGCCGGTGGGGACTCAAGGGACAGTGAAAGCTATTTCTCCTGACCGTTTAGAAGAAATGGGAGTAAAAATTTTTCTCTGTAATACTTATCACCTCCATCTCCGGCCGGGAGAAGATATAGTAAAAGAAGCGGGAGGTTTACATTCTTTTATTTCCTGGCCTCATTCTCTTTTAACTGATAGCGGGGGGTTTCAGGTGTTTAGTTTGACTGATTTGGTGGAAGTGGATGATGACGGAGTATATTTTCGTTCTCATTTAGATGGTTCTCTTCATCGTTTTACTCCGGAGGTGGCTTTGCAGATTCAGATGGATTTGGGAGCAGATATAATAGTAACTCTGGACCAGTGCATTGGTTTTCCAGCTTCTTCTCACCAAGAGCGCCTCGGAGCAAAGAGAACTCTTCAATGGGCGAAAAGGAGCAAAGAGTTTTTTTCTTCTCCTCATCAGCTTCTCTTTGGTATAATTCAGGGAGGGATGGATGAGGATTTACGAATTTGTTGTGCTAAAGAGACGGTAGCAATGAATTTTGCCGGATATGCTCTGGGAGGTTTAAGCGTGGGAGAACCTCCTCCTCTTACTTATAAGATGATTGAAAGAGTGGAACCTTTTTTACCTCCTGATAAGCCTCGTTATTTGATGGGGGTAGGGACGCCGGAGAGTATAATAGAGGGAGTGCGCCGAGGCATAGATATGTTTGATTGTGTTCTTCCCACCCGTAATGCTCGGAATGGTTGCCTTTTAACTCGCAGAGGTAAAATTAACATTGACCGGCAGGAATTTTCCCGGGATTTCCGTCCTGTAGATCCGGAGTGCCATTGCTATACCTGTCTCAATTTTTCTCGAGCTTATCTGCGCCATCTGTTTAAATGTAAGGAAATATTAGCTAGTGAACTGGCTACTATACATAATTTATATTTTATGGTAGAGTTGATGGAAAATATTAGGAAGAGTTTAAGAGAGGGTTATTTTCTCGATTTTGCCGAAGAGTTTTTGGCTGAGTATGAGAGTAATCCTTTCTCTTCTTTTTCTAAAAAATAAGAAAGGAGTGATGAAATGATGAACTGGTTTATTTCTCTGGCTCATGCTGCTAATGAAGTACCTGCCCCCGCTACACCTGCTACACCTGCTGCACCCAGTATTATTGCCCAGCTTTTCCCTCTGATTTTTCTGATCGTTATCTTTTATTTTCTCCTCATTCGCCCTCAACAGCAGAGGCAAAAAAAACAAACCGAGTTGTTGAATAGTATTCAAAAAGGAGATAAGGTAGTAACGATAGGAGGAATTCATGGAACGGTAACCCAGGTGGATGATGAGGCAGTATTGCTGGAAGTAGATAAAAATACGAAGATTCGCCTTTCCAAGAGTGCCATTGCAGGTAAGGAATAGTTTGTGAGCTAAGCTGATTGGGGAGGAAAAGAAGTTGAGAAGAAGTAATTTACCCTGGAGATTGATTATATCTATAGCCTTAGTAGTGGTATCTCTGGTGGTTATTTTTCCAGTAAGGCAAAAAATTCGGTTAGGTCTTGATTTACAGGGAGGTTCTCATATTCTTCTGGAATGTGTGGATACCCCCGAAGCTCCTGTAGATAGTGATGCGGTGAACAGGGTGGTAGAAATCATCCGTAACCGTGTAGACCAGCTGGGTGTAGCAGAGCCGGTTATTGCCCGACAAGGAGAGCGCCGAGTTCTGGTACAATTACCTGGAGTTACTGACCCCCAGAGGGCGGTAGAGGTAATTGGACGCACTGCACTTTTAGAGTTTAAAGATGAAGAAGGCAACACCCTTTTAACTGGAGCTCACCTTAAAAATGCTCAGGTGCAATATGACCGTTTTGGGAGGCCAGTAGTTTCTATAGCTTTTGATGAAGAGGGAGCTAAGCTTTTTGCCCAGGCTACTACTACTAATGTAGGGAAACCTATAGGAATTTATTTAGATGGTAATCTTATTTCTAACCCGGTAGTGCAGGAGCCTATAATGGGAGGAGAAGCACAGATTACGGGAAGATTTTCTTTAGAAGAAGCACAGAATCTGGCCATATTGCTTCGAGCTGGTGCCTTACCGGTTAAAGTAGATGTGATAGAAAACCGCTCCGTAGAACCTTCTTTAGGTCAGGATTCTATCATTTATGGACTCCGAGCAGCGGTAGTTGGTGCTCTCCTGGTCGTGGCATTTATGATATTTTATTATGGATGGCTGGGAGTGCTGGCTGATTTAGCTTTGGCTTCCTTTACTGTCTTTTTTCTGGCTCTTTTTATTAGTTTGCGGGCTACTTTGACTTTACCAGGAATTGCCGGTTTCATAGTTACTGTGGGTATGGCGGTAGATGCCAACGTTCTGATTTTTGAGCGGATTAAAGAGGAATATCGGACAGGGAAAACCTGGCGAGCTTCAATAGAGGCAGGGTTCAATAAAGCCTTTCGCACCATTTTAGATTCTAATATTACCACTTTGATTGCCGCAGCTATGATGTTTTATTTAGGATCCGGTCCGGTGCGAGGTTTGGGAGTAACTCTAACTTTAGGTATCTTATGTAGTATGTTTACCGGTATTTGGGTTACTCGAGCTTTAGTAGATTTTTTTGCTGAACGGATCAGGTTTAAAGCTTGAAGAGCCAGGAGGTAATATAAGTGGAATTAATAAAAAATCCTAACTTTAATTTTGTAGGAAATCGCCGTATAGCCTATGCTATTTCTATTGTTATCATAGCGGTGGGGTTGATTAGCTTACTGGTGCAGGGACTAAACTACGGTGTAGATTTTGTTGGAGGAACTCTTCTCCAGTTTCGGTTTAACCGGGAAGTGGAAGTGGAAGAAGTGCGAGAAGCTTTAGAAGGGTTAAATCTGGCGAAAAGTACGGTGCAGCGTTTTTCTCCTCAAGAGGTAATTATCCGCTCCCCTAAACTCAGTCAAGAGGAACAGGACCAGGTAGAAAAAACCCTGGGAGAGGCATTTGGTGAGGTAACCCTGGTAAGGGTAGAAGATGTGGGGCCAGCGGTAGGGGCAGATTTACGTCGGATGGCAATTGTTGCTGTTTTGGTGGCTCTTTTGGGGATTCTCCTTTATGTATCTATACGTTTTGAATTCCGTCCTGGAGTTACTTCTATTATTGCTTTAGTTCATGACGCTTTGGTCACTTTGGGAATGTTATCTCTTCTCCAGCGAGAATTTAGTGCCCCAGTTCTGGCAGCTATTTTAACTATTTTGGGTTATTCCATCAATGATTCTATTGTAGTAATGGATAGAGTGAGGGAAAATCTACGTTCCCGGAAAAAAGGAGAAGGCTTTGGAGAATTGGTTAACCGGAGCATTAATGAAACTCTTTCCCGTACCATTAATACAGTTTTGACCACTATTTTGCCCGTCCTGGCTCTTTTAATTTTGGGAGGAGAAATGCTTCGGGATTTTTCTCTTACTCTATTGATTGGGCTTATCGCTGGTACTTATTCATCTATTTTTATAGTTAGTTCCCTGTGGGTAGAGTGGGAAGAGAAAAAGCCTTTGCGGAGGTAATTAACTTTGGGCAAGAAATGGCAAATTAGAAAGGTGAATGAAGGTTATTTAAAGAATTTATCTCGTTCCCTTTCTATGCCTCTTTCTATTGCTCGAGTGTTAATGAACCGAGGAGTTTTTACTCTTCAAGAGGCACAGGATTTTTTAGAACCTCGTCTTTCTTTTTTGAGAAAACTCGAGGAGTTACCCTATTTGAAAGAGGCAGTTTTGCTTTTAGACCAGGTAATTAGAAAACAAGAAAAAATTCTTATTTTTGGTGACTACGATGCTGATGGCTTAACTGCTGCAGCTATTCTGGCTCGCTTTTTGCAGCTTTTTTCTCCCGAAGTAGAAATTTATATACCTAACCGTTTTCGAGAAGGCTACGGGCTGGGTAGAGAGGCGGTTAAAGAAGTTTTAAAGCGAGAGCCCCATCTTGTGGTAACAGTGGATTGTGGTATCAGAGATAGAGAGGGTATAGCAACTCTAAAAAGCCAAGGTGTTTTAGTTTTAATTACTGACCACCACCTCCCTGATTTTGACCTCTGGCCTCAGGGGGTGTGCGTAGTGAGCACCTGGGATAGGGATTCCCGAGAGATGATTTCTCCCCTCTCTGGAGTGGGAATAGCTTTAGCTTTAGCTCAGGCTTACGGGGAATACCGGGGGGCAAAAATAAACCCGGTAGAAGAGTATCTTGATTTAGCCTGTATAGGAACGGTGAGTGATGTAGTTCCCCTTTTGGGGGAGAACCGGGTTATTGTTCGTTACGGTTTAGAGAAGTTAAACCGTAATCCCTGTTGCGGTCTTCGGGCTCTTAGTGAAGTTTCTGGTCTGGCTGGAAAAACAATAGGAACGCAGGAAGTGGGTTTTATTTTAGCTCCTCGTATCAATGCTGCGGGTCGAGTAGAAGATTCTCAACCAGCTTTGGATTTGCTTCTGAGCGATAAATATGAAGAGGCTTTAGAATTAGCAAATTATTTGAGTACTTTAAATTATCGCAGGCAAAAAGAAGAAGAAAAAGTTTTAGAAAGTATTTTTCAGGATGAGAAAAATGAAGCCTATCTTCAAGATGAAGTAGTGGTAATCTCAGGATCAGGGTGGAGTCAGGGAGTTTTAGGTATTGTGGCTTCCCGTCTTAGTGAGCAATTAGATAAGCCAGTGATAGTTTTAACCGAAATTGACGGGATGGCAATGGGTTCGGGACGGAGTATTACCGGCTTTAGCCTCTTCTCGGTTTTAGAGCGCAGCTCTTCTTTTCTGGTCCGTTACGGTGGCCATGAGATGGCTGCCGGGCTCCGTCTTTTTGCCGATAAAGTAGAGGGGCTGAGAAATTTTTTAAACGATAGTTTTGCGGAGGAAGTGAAAAAAGCTCGGTCTCTGCGGGGATTAGTAGTAGATGCTCTGGTGGGCTTACAGGAAGTCAACGAAGAAACTCTTTTCTGGTTAGAAAAACTTAAGCCCTTTGGAGAGAAGAATCCTCCTCCTCTTTTTGCTGTTCTGGATGCCTCTTTGATTAAGAGCTGGATATGGGGAAAAAATGAACAGCACCTCCGCTTGCTGGTAAAACAAGGAAGAGAAGCTCAGGAGATGGTGGTAATTAATGGTAAGAAAAAGGCAGGGAACCTGGTTAATTCTTCTCTTGTAGACCTTGCTTTTGAAGTACATCGCGATAACTCAGGAAATTATCCTTATTTAAAAATTCAGGATTGGAGGATCAAGAAGTGAAAGAAGTGGACCTAGACGTAGATCTGGCTCAATACATAAGGAATATTCCCGATTTTCCTCAGCTAGGGGTGCAATTTAAAGATATTACCACCTTATTAAAGGATGGCATGGCTTTTCGAGAGACTATCGAAAGATTGGTAGGAATTTTTGAAGATAAAGGAGTAGAATTGGTAGTGGGTATAGAAGCCCGGGGTTTTATTATAGGTGCACCTCTGGCTTATTCTCTGGGTTGTGGTTTTGTACCGGTGAGAAAAGCAGGAAAGCTACCTGCTCCTACTCTTTCCAAAACCTATGACCTGGAATACGGGTCAGCTACTTTGGAAATTCATCGTGATGCCATAGAGAAAGGGCAGAAAGTGATAATTGTGGATGACCTTCTGGCTACGGGAGGGACTACTAAAGCGGTTTGTGAGATGGTAGAAGAGTTGGGAGGTAAAATCATAGGTATTGGTTTTGTCATCGAACTGGAATCTCTGAAAGGTAGAGAGAAACTATCTTCTTACCCTGTCTATTCTCTTATCCGCTTTAACATTTAACCTTCCGGGAATTTTTGAAAGACAGGTTTCGTTGTAAAAATAAGAAAATTGGGGAGGTTGGTTTCTTTGGCTGGAGTGGGGTAGAGACTATAGAATCTTTATTAGATAAAATCAACCTTTACCATCCTGATTTTAATAGCGATTTAATAAATTCAGCCTTTTCTTTTTCTCTTGAGGCTCATCGGAACCAGACTCGTTTATCTGGGGAGCCCTTTATTATTCATCCTTTAGCAGTGGCTCATATTGTTGCTGATTTAAGAATGGATGAAAATACTATTGCTGCCTCTCTTCTCCATGATGTTTTAGAAGATAGCGAAGTTACCGAAGAAGACCTTAAAAAGAATTTTGGAGAAGAAGTCACTAATCTGGTAAAGGGAGTAACTAAGTTAAACCGGGGATTTAGTTATGTTAGTCGGGAAGAAGCGGAAGTGGAGAACTATCGCCGTCTTTTTATTGCTATGGCTCAAGATGTGCGAGTTATCATAATCAAACTGGCTGACCGCCTGCACAATATGCGTACTCTTAAGTATCAATACCGGGATAAAAAGGAAATTATAGCTCGGGAAACCCTGGAAATTTTTGCTCCTATTGCTCATCGTCTGGGAATTAATAAAATTCAAACGGAATTAGAAGACCTCAGCCTCTTTTTTCTAGACCCCGGAGCTTATTGTAATATTCAGCGAGGTATAGAGAGAGTCAAAGAGGCACAAGAAAAACAGATAGAAGAAGCAAAAAAGGAGTTAGAAGTTCGTTTAGAAAAAGCCGGGATTGAAGCTGAAATACAAAGTAGATTTAAACATATTTATAGCATTTATAATAAGTTAAATCGGCAGAAAATTAGCTTAGAAGACCTACCTGATTTAATTGCTCTTCGAATAATTGCTCGAGAAGTAGAGAACTGTTATGCCGCTCTGGGAATAGTTCATACTTTGTGGAAACCGGTGGAGGGGAGATTTAAAGATTATATTGCTGTTCCTAAATCTAATATGTATCAATCTCTCCACACTACAGTTATAGGTCCTCGAGGTGCGCCTATGGAAGTGCAAATTAGAACCTGGGATATGCATCAGGTGGCAGAGTATGGAGTTGCTGCTCACTGGCGTTATAAAGAAGGTAAAACTGGAGAAAGCGATGACAAATTTGATGAGCGGATGAATTGGCTCCGTCAAATATTAGAGTGGCAGCAAGACCTGAGAAGCACTCAGGAATTCATGGAGAGTCTGAAAATCAGCTTATTTGATGACGAGGTGTATGTTTTTACTCCTAAAGGAGACTTAAAAAAACTTCCTCAGGGATCTACTCCTGTTGATTTTGCCTATCTCATTCACACGGAAGTAGGAAACAAGTGCGTGGGAGCTAAAGTGAATAGGCAGATGGTTCCCTTAAGCTATGAGCTAAAAAGTGGCGATATAGTAGAAATCATTACCTCTCGTTCTTCTTCTGGACCTAGCGCTGATTGGTTGAAAATTGCTAAAACTCCAGGAGCTCGCAACAAAATTCGGGCTTTTTTGCGCAAGAAAAATCAGGACCTCAACCGGGAAAAAGGTAGAGAAGCTTTGGAAAAAGAATTGGATAAGTATTCTCTAACTCCGGAAGAAAAAGCGCTGGTGGCAAGAAACCTCTCTCAGTTTAGAGAAGAGAATCAGCTTCGGGAAGAGGAAGAGCTTTATATTGCCATTGGTGAGGGAAGATACAGCGCTCGTCAAGTGGCGAACAAAGTGGTTCCTTACACTATTCGCCGCCGATTGCAGAAGAAAAAGAAAGAATCCGGTGCTATTACTCGGGAAGAAGAAAGAATTGTCGTTCAAGGAGCTACTGGTCTTGCAGTAAAATTGGCTCGCTGCTGTACCCCTGTTCCGGGAGACCAAATTGTGGCTTTTGTTACCAAGGGCAAAGGAATTACCATTCATCGGGTGGATTGTCCTAATTTGACTAGACTTTCTCAAGACGGAGAACGTTTCTTGGAAGCATCCTGGGGAGAAGAGGAGGGAATTAAATATCATACTGGAGTGGTAATAGAAGCGTTAGACCGTCCTAAACTTCTGGCTGATATTTCTAATGCTATATCTAACTTTCAGGTAGAGATAAAAGCAATACGGGCTAATACTATAGGTAATGAAGCTCGAATATATCTCATTCTAGAAGTTAAAGACCGGCAAGAGCTGGATGGTGTTTTCCGTGAGGTGAAAAAGATAGCCAATGTAAGAGGTGTCCGACGAGGAGGAGCGTTTGCCTTAAGATGAAAGCAGTGGTTCAGAGGGTAAAGAGAGCCCGGGTTAAAGTAGAAGAAAAAATAGTGGGAGAAATTGAAAAGGGTCTTCTGGTTTTTTTAGGAGTTCATAGGGATGATGGGGAAAAAGACGCTCAATTTCTGATAAACAAAGTTCCCTATCTGCGCATTTTTGAAGATGGAGAAGGGAAGATGAACCGGAATTTAAAAGAAGTGGGAGGAGAGATTCTTCTCATTTCTCAATTTACCCTTTACGGTGATTGTCGGCGAGGACTGCGACCCAGTTTTGACCAGGCTGCTCCTCCCGAGGAAGCAGAAAAGTGGTATGAGGAAGTAGGGAAAGGGTGGGAGAAAGAGGGGATAAAGGTAGAGCGAGGAGTATTTGGAGCTTTTATGGAAGTAGAAATTCACAACCAAGGTCCGGTTACTATAATTTTGGATAGCAAAGAAAGGAGAAATAAATGACCTTAAAGCTCGAGCATTTTGTTCTGGGAGATTTATTCACCAACTGTTACCTGGTTCATGATAATTTGGAGGCTTTGCTCATCGACCCTGCTGCTCCTTCCCAGGAAATAAAAGAGGAAATAGAAGCGCGGAATCTCAACTTGCAATATATAATCAACACCCATGGTCATATTGACCACATTGGAGGTAATGTCTTTTTTAAGGAACATTTTCCTCAGGCTCGATTAGTAATAGGGGAAAGAGATTTAGTTTATCTAATCAACCCGGACCTAAATTTATCTCGAGATTTTTCCTCTCCTTTTGTTTCTCCTCTTCCTGACTGGGTGGTAAGAGAAAACAATTTATTTCTGAACACTTCCTGGGAAAGGCTTTCTTTTCTCCTTACTCCTGGTCACACCCCCGGAAGTGTGTGTCTTTTCTTTCCGGTGGAAAACTGGCTTTTTAGCGGTGATACTCTTTTTGCCGGATCGGTAGGAAGGACTGACCTTCCCGGGGGTTCATTTCGCGACCTCATTTCTTCCTTAGAGGAGATTTTTAATCGCTTTCCCGATTCTGCTTTCGTGTTTCCTGGCCATGGTCCTTTTACTAGTTTAGCTCGGGAGAAAAAAGAGAATTTTTATTATCTTCAATATTTAGCTCCAGACTAAATTCCCTTTATGAGGTCTAAGTATTTTTGAACCAGCTTTTTTGCTTTTTCCTGGTCTTTGGATTCAGCAAAAACTCTGACCAATGGCTCTGTTCCTGAGAAACGGATTAATAACCAGCTCCCGTCTTCAAAAACCACTTTATAGCCGTCTATGGTGATAATCTCTTTCTGATTTTTTTCTTCAGTTATTGCTTTCTCTACTTCTTTTAAGATTCTATCTCTTTTTTGAGGATCTATTTCCAGTTTGGTTTTTACCTGGTAATAAGGAGGCAACTCTCTGAGGAGCTCACTTAAAGCTTTCCCTTTTTTGGCCATTAAGTGAAGAATTTGGGCTGCTGCCATAGCTCCATCTCTTCCCCACACAAAATCGGGGAAAATCATCCCTCCATTTTCCTCGCAACCAAATATCCCTCCATGCTCTTGCAGAGCTTTAGCTACTACTAAATCTCCTACTTCAGTTATAATTACTTCTCGATTGGTTTCCCGGGCAATTTCTTGCAAAATATGAGTGGTGGCTACAGTGGTGGCGATGGGGCCAGGAGTTTCCCGGTGAGCTAATTCTCGAGCTACCAAACTTACACTCAAGTCGCCAGGAACAAACTCTCCATTTTCTTTAATTACTATTAGCCGGTCTCCGTCTCCATCCTGGGCAAAACCCACAGCAAAAGGAGAATTTTTTATAAGGGCGATTAAATCCTGTAAATTTTCGGGGACAGGCTCAGGATTTCTTCCGGGGAAGTTGCCATCAGGATGAGAATTGAGACTCACCACCTGGCATCCTAATTCACTCAAAAGATAAGGGGTGATGAGGGAGGGAGCTCCGTTAGCACAATCTAATGCCACTCGGAATCGTCTTTCTTTTATGGCTTGAGCATCTACTTTTTGGATTATAGCTTCAATATAATCCCAGCGGATATCTCTTTTTTTGGTTTCTGATTGGATTTTCATTCCGGAGACACGAGTGAATTGTTCTCCAAAGTAGATTTTTTCCACTTCTTCATCTTTTTCTCTATCTAAGCCTTTTCCAGTTTTTTCCATGAATTTTATACCATTCCACTGAGGGGGATTGTGACTGGCGGTAATCATAGCTCCCCATTGATTCCATTGTCGGCAGGCCCACTGCAGGGCAGGAGTAGCAGTGACTCCCAGTTCAGTTACTGAGCATCCGGCAGAAAGTAACCCGGAAATCACGGCATAATAAAGCATTTCGCTGTGCTTTCGAGCGTCGCGCCCCACTACCACTTCCTCTCCAGAGATAAAAGTTCCAAAACTGAGAGCTAATTTAGTGGCCATCTCGGGAGTGAGAACTTCGTTAGCTACTCTTCTGATGCCAAAAGTTCCAAATAGTCTCCTCATCTTCTTCCTCCTCTCATTAGAATGAGTATTAAATCTTCTTTCCCTTAATTATTTTAACTCAAAAAAGAAGTGAATGGTACAAATAGCTTTTTAACTTTCTGAGCATCTTTTCAGTTATAATAGAGGTTGCTCAATTTTTAAAAATACAATGAAAGGATGGAAGTTATGAAAAGGATACTTTGCTTTCTTACCTTGATTTTGCTTTTGTTTTTTTCTTCAGGGGCGGAAGCTTATGAGATTCTTCTCTATGGTAACCTTACCCAGCCTCTTCAAGAAGATGGAGTAGCTTTACAGATTGACCTGGGAGGACACCAGTTAAAAGAAGAGGAATGGAAGAATATTCTAGATAGCTCCGAGAACACTGTACTTTTGCCTTCTCTTGGGGATTTAGAAAAGGGAATCTCATTCCTGGAAGAGAATAAAGGGAAAATCTTAGGAATTGTGGTTTCGGACTCCTTTGCTGAAGAACAATCAATTTTCGCACCCTTTCTCTCTTTTACTCATAATTATCACCGGGTTTTAATTTTTAATTTTTTGCAGGATAACCCCGAAGTTCCCTGGGATAAATATCTTGAAGAGACAGAAGAAGTAGATTTAATAATAGTGGTGGGGACGGAGAATAATCTTCCCTCTCTTCGGGAGAAATTTTCTGTGCTGGGAGAAAAAGTGCAGTTCATAGCAAGAGGTTCTTCTCTTGATTTTCAAGAAAAACTTTCGGTGGAAGAGAAACCTGTACTTTTCTTTTTCTATTCCTCTCGTTGCCCTACCTGCCGGCGCTTAAAAAGCGAGGTGGTTCCTCCTATAGTGGATAAATATAAGGATAAAATAAAAGTGGTCTATCTGGATTATCTTTTTTCTGATAACTATGAGAGAATGGTGGAATGGGAGGAACACTGGCAGGTAGAGAATAAGACCTCGGTAGAGGTATTTTCTGACGCTGGTTTTGTAGCAGAAGAAGATGAAAAGGAATTTGTTGCTCAGTTAGAAGAACTTATCCAAAAAACTATAGAATCAGGGAAAAAGAAGGTAAGTTCTCCCCAGGAAGGGGAGAACTTAATCTTCCGTCGATTCCAAGGATTTACCCCCTGGGTAATAATAGGAGCAGGTTTTTTAGATGGACTTAACCCCTGTGCTTTTGCTACTATAGTTTTTATGGTGAATTTACTTCTACTATTGGGACATTCTCGCCGTCACATCCTGGCGATTGGTTTAACCTATAGTATAGCGGTTTTTATTACTTATCTCCTTTTAGGCTTGGGTCTTTTTCAATTCTGGCAGGTTTTATCTTCTTATCAGACTGCTTCTCGAATACTTTATTTAATTATGGCTTTATTGCTTCTAGTTTTTGCTGCTTTGAGCATTAAAGACGCCATTCAGTATAAAAGGGAAGGAAAAGAAACTGGTATGACTTTGGGGCTTCCTGAAAGTTGGCGAGTTCGTATTAACCAGTATCTAAAAAATAGTTTTACCGAGAAAAACTTGGTAGTGGCTGCTATTTTAAGTGGTTTTGTTATTTCTCTCTTAGAGGCAGGATGTACCGGGCAGGTGTATCTTCCCACCATTATGTATATTGCTCGAGAAAGTCCTTACCGCTGGCAAGCATTAGGATACCTTTTGCTTTACAACTCTTTTTTTATTCTTCCTCTTCTTGTTGTATTTTTAACCATATTTTGGGGAAGTCAGTCTAAGGCTTTAGTTAATTTTGCGAGAAAAAACATCGTCTTTTCTAAGATTGCTTTAGCTATCCTTTTTATCTTTTTAAGCCTGCTTCTTCTTGAAGGGGCTTTATTTTAAAGCTATAGAGGTAAGCTAATAATATTATAGTTCTATGCTCAAAGCTTGTGTAAGAGGAGGACTATAAGGGATAGGAGTGTCCATTGTAATTCCTTTGAAAGGTAGCCTGCTGCCTTTTCTCCCTCTTCCATTATGCCTGAAATTTTTTATCAGGCATCTACGTTTTTGCTTTCCCTCTTTTTTGTTTTTCTATTGAGAATCATAGAGGGTAACCCCCCTATAGTTTAGATTCCTGATAGGAACATTCAGGAATGATAAAGGTGGGGGCTGATAAATATATTTAAAACAATGGGCTTGAGGAATCAAGGGAAAAGAGTCAAAAGAGAGAAAAATCAGAGTTATGAGGTGTGCTGCCTCTCATAACCCCCCCAAAAAAGTGAAATTGAAAAAGATGGAAAAGATTCAAACAATAACGCTCTGGAAAAGTGTCCCGATGCGTGGGGCGTTTTGGATTATTACAGAAGAATATAATACAACCCGTACAATAGAGGAGAAAGAGAAGAGGAGGAATAAACTATTTTTAAGCTTTAAAATTTTTCCTATTGACAAACTTAAAAAGAGATGATATTCTATATTTGCCATCGGTTCTGAGGAGCTAAGCCGGAGGATGGAAAAAAGAGCTTCTGTTTGAAAGATTAGAAGCTCAAAGCTTTACCAAGTGGAAGTCCATCCTGAAGTTTCTCACTCAAAAGGTGAGAGAAGAAAAGGCTAAAGCTTGTTGGAGCCGATGGTTTTTTATTTGGCCTTATAAGTTGAACTATGAGAAAAGAGATAGTATCATCGTGAATTACATTTTCTCCCTTGGTGCGGTCTATTTTAGCTATTGTGGATAAAAAAGGAGATTGCACGAGAAGGTTATGCGAGACTATCAATAACCCCGGCTATTATATAAGAAGTTGAGGTTTGTAATAACGACAACCTACTGTGTAAACTTAAAAAATAAAATAAATGAAAAAACTAAACTATAATGTTATTGGAACACACTCCAGCGTTGAGAGACACTTTCTCAACGCTGGCGATTAGCATACACCGCTTATAGTATAAAAGAAACGGAACACTGAGCAGAGGTTATGGATGTTTGTATGCTTGACTATAGTTCTTGTGTCTGTGTTGTAAAGTTCCCTGATTCCTCACCTATTTCTTCTTCATTTGACAATCTGGGTGATAGGAGTTATTCTATAATCGTTAGCTTGGTTGAATTGGGTTACTGAGTTAGCTAATTTGTGATCGGGAAGGAGGTGGAAATAAGTGAAGTCAACTCGCAAATATGTATTATTGGGATTGGGAGTAGTTCTACTCCTTGCCTTGCTTTCTGGTTGTGAAGTAACGGTTGGACCTGAGCCACCGGTTTATGGGAGTATAAGAATATGTGTTCGTGAGGGATCAGTGATTTCTGGCTGGGTTTATATTGATGGTAAAGATATGGACGAGCATGTTGATGGGTGGTATGGACCTTATTGCACAGATTGGAATCGCATGACTTTGGACAAAGAGCATCTTTTGGAAATACGAGGAAGTAGTAGGACTTGGCGGACTTGGTTTGCTCCCACTCGTGAAGGACAAACCTTTATTCTTGACACTCATGATGGGGAACATCTAATTATTTATTAAGTATTTTCAAATCAGTTATTCTCTTCTTGAGGTATCCTCTAACACTAAGTTGTAGCCCCGCTGAGGAGCCCGCAGCTCCACAAGGCGGGGTGTTTCTTTTTGGTAGCGAAGGTAGGTAATTTCTCCTCCTAAAGTGAACCGAAAAGTTTCTTCTTCTTCACTTTCGGCAATTTTCTGTATTTCCCCTCTCCATACCATTCCTGAAATAGGGACCAACACCGATATAGCTTTTTCTTCATAAGATAATTTTCCTATTAAATAGGGTATTTCTTCGCTGTCGAAAGTAGGAGAGGGAATAGAAATAGTAGCTTCTTTAGTTCCTTCAGGAGAAGTAATTTTAATTTGGGCTTTTCCTTCTTGGTAGGTAGTTTCTATCACTATTTCTCCTCCCGGGATTCTGACCCACTTTTGAGAATGAAGAGGCTCATAAGTATCCGGTGATATGGTGATTTGAGCATCTTGTTCTCTTTTCCCTTCCACTTCGATAAAAGACTGGATTTGCCAGGCACCATTTTCTTCTTCTACTTCATAAATCATTTTTCCCACTTCTTGTTCTCGTATGATTATTTTATAGTTAAAGGTCTCTTTCGAGAGTAGAGAGGAAGTGGTAATAAAAATTACCCCCAGAATTATAAATGTTCTCATTATTAATAAAGATAACCTCTTGTTTAAAACCTTTTTCATTTTATACTCCCTTCTTGGGAAGCCTCTATGGGAGGCACTTCGTCTTCCTGGATAATTTGGTAAAGTCGGCGACGATAAAGATGCCACAATAGGCCAAACCCTATGATTAAGGTAAGAGGAAGAAGGCTGATGAGATAAACTGAAGCTAAAAAAGAAAGAGAGGGAACAAACTGGATTAAAACTTGCGCTAAACCCAGCAGTCCTTTAGGTAGGAAGGAGAGGAGGGAATAGGAGACCAAGTTATAAAAGGTCCATCCCCGGGGGGAGAGAAAAGCCAAACCCAGGAGTCCTGCAGATATGACTTCAATTTGGGCTTCCATGATTTTCTGCAAAAGATAAAAAAAGGAAGGGAAATTAGCAAATTGGCTATATCCATAAAATGTAGAGAGGGAGTGGAAATAGACCAGCAGCGTATCTCGCAATGCTTTCCCCAATCCCAAACCTAACCCCAAAAGGAGAAAGAGAAAAAACTTTTCCTCGATAGTTTCCCTTGTTTCTTGATTGGCTTTCATTAATAGAAAAAGGAGCAAAGCCCATTCTATAAGTATTAAAACTAAAGAAATAAAAATAGCGGACGGTAGTCCAGCTAAATAATCAAAGAGTATTTTTTCCAGCCATCGATAAGGAATTACCAGAGGTAAAATTAAAGATAAGAGATAATATAAAACTAATTTTTTTCTGGGAAATTTAGTTTTTCTAAAAAATAGGGCTACAAAAAGCCCAAAGGCTATTAATATTGTAATTACGATGTACCATAAGTAATTCAATTTTCCACCCCTCTTTTTTCGCAAAATTCTTCTATAGGACACTCAAAACAGCGAGGACGGCGGGGAAGGCAGATGTTTTGTCCAAATAAAACTAAAAGAGGATTGATAACTTCCCAGTAAGTAAGAGGTAGCTTTTTTCGTAACTCCTTTTCAGTCTCTTCCGGGGTTTTAGTTTCTACATATCCCCAGCGATTCACAATCCGATGAATATGAGTGTCCACACTTATTGCTGGCTTGTGAAAACCTATGGTTAACACTAAATTAGCGGTTTTACGCCCCACTCCAGGCAGTTTTAATAATTCTTCTAAATCATCGGGGACTTCCCCTTGATAACGAGTGAGGAGAATTTCAGCTATTTTCCGCAAAGTTTTAGCCTTTCGGCGATAAAATCCCACCGGATATATTATTTGAGATAATTCTTCTTCCGGTATTTTTAAGATATCTTCGGGAGTGGGAGCCACTGCTCGGAGCCTCTGGGTAGCTTCTCTAGTGACCTGGTCTTTAGTGCGGTGACTCAAGATACAGCTCGTGAGGACCAAAAAAGGGTCACTGCCTAAACTATTAACCGTATTATCTTGCCATTGTCCCTTTATTTCTTGTAAAATAGCGAAAGCTTTACCTAAATTTTCATCAGTCATAGGATAATAATAAACGCAGGAGGGTCAAAAATGCAAGTTAAAATAATTGTTCTACTGATTTATGTGGTAGGTATGCTTCTCATAGGCTATTTCAGTATGAAAAAGACTAAAACAATAGGAGACTTCTTTTTAGCTAACCGTAGCTTAGGTCCTTGGGTTTCTGCTTTTGCTTATGGCTCAAGCTATTTCAGTGCTGTTCTTTTTATCGGATATGCGGGAAACATTGGCTGGGGGTTTGGCCTTTCCAGTCTGTGGATTGTGGTGGGGAATACCTTGATAGGTTCTCTTTTAGCCTGGTTGGTTCTGGCTCGACGCACCCGATTAGTTACTGAGGAAATGAAAGTTATGACTATGCCTGAGTTTCTACAAGTTCGTTATGGCAGTAATTTTTTGAAGGCTTTTTCTGCTCTTTTAATTTTTATATTTTTAGTTCCTTATTCTGCCTCTGTTTATATGGGTTTAAGTTACCTTTTTGATGTGGTAATGGGGATTCCTTATGTTTATGCTCTTTTGTTGATAGCAGGGCTAACCGGAGTTTATCTGGTAATGGGAGGTTATCTTGCAGTAAATCTCACTGATTTTTTCCAGGGTAGTATAATGCTGGGAGGAGCGATTTTTCTGGTGGTTTATCTCGTAGGTCGTCCAGAAGTGGGGGGATGGAGCCAGATTGTAACTCGCTTAAGGGAGGTAAATCCGCAATTAGTAGGAGTAGTTGGTCCTCCAGGATTTTGGCCTCTTTTTGGTTTGGTGGTTTTGACCAGTTTAGGTCCTTGGGGCTTACCTCAGATGGTGCAAAAATTTTATGCTTTGAAAAACGAAAAAATAGTTTACACTGCTACCATAGTGGCTACTATTTTCGCTTTTATTTGCACTTTTAGTGCTTATTTATCTGGTTCTCTAACTCATCTATTTTTTGATCAACTCCCCCAGATTAATGGAGAGCCTAACCCTGAGCTTTTAATGCCTCATTTAATTTCTCAGGTTATGCCCCCTCTCTTTTCCTTAATTTTTCTTCTTCTGGTATTCTCTGCTTCTATGTCTACTCTTTCATCTTTGGTTTTGGTTTCTTCTTCGGCTATTACCATTGATTTATTGCCGGCTCGTTTTCGGGATAAGTCTCTTCCTCTTATGCGGATTTTATGTGGGATATTCATTTTTTTCTCTCTTTTGATTGCTTTTTACCGAGTTACTTTTATCGTAAACTTAATGTCCATTTCCTGGGGAGCAGTGGCAGGAAGTTTTTTAGCCCCCTATCTTTATGGTTTATATTGGAAGGGAGCTAATCGGTGGGGAGCTATCTCCAGCATGCTTGCAGGTCTGGCGGTTTCTTTGGGCTTTTCCTGGTATTATGGCTTTAACTCCTCGATGGCACCTTTGGGGGGTTCTTTAGCTATGCTTATTCCTCTCGTGGTGTTACCTATAGTTTCTATCCTGACAAGAGGTGAAGAAAGTGTTAGCTTGCGTATTCGAGAAAAAGGAACAGTGGGCAATACGGGAGATTGAAGAACCTCGTATTAATCCGGATGAGGTTCTGGTGCGGGTAAAAGCAGCGGGAATCTGCGGGACAGACGTCCATATTTTTCGGGCTGAATATTTTTCCGATTTTCCCCTAGTAGCAGGACATGAATTTTCTGGAGAAGTAGTGAAAGTGGGAAGCGAAGTTACTCAATTTAAACCTGGAGACCGAGTTACCGCTGACCCCAATATTTTTTGTGACCGTTGTTATTTTTGCAAAATAAACAAAAACAATCATTGTCTCAACTTGCAAGCAGTAGGAGTAACGAGAAACGGTGCTTTTGCTGAATTAGTAGCTGTCCCGGAGAAATGTGTTTTTCATCTTCCTTCTAATCTCAGTTTTTCAGAAGGAGCGCTCACCGAGCCTCTTTCCTGTGTGGTATATGGAGTAAAGAGGAGCAATATTCAACCGGGAGAAAAGGTGCTCATCTTTGGAGCAGGAGCTATTGGGCTTTTACTTTTATCTTTGTTTAAGGTAAGTGGAGCCTCTCAAATAGCGGTAGTGGATGTAAGCGAGAAGAAGTTGAATTTAGCTCAAAAGTTAGGAGCACAGGAGGTAGTTTTAGCTGATGGTAGAGAAGGGAAAAGATTAAAAGAGATTGCCCCTCGGGGGTTTGAGATAGTGGTAGATGCAACAGGAATCCCTCAAGTTATGGAAAAAGAGCTGGAGTTTGTCGAATCAGATGGCACTTTTTTAATTTTTGGAGTTGCTCCTCGAAATTCGGTGATAGCCATTGACCCTTATGAGATTTTTCAGAGAGACTTACGTATTATTGGCTCTTTTGCCGTTAAAAAGACTATGCAGTATGCTTTGAATCTTTTAGAAAGTGGCAAAGTGAAAGTAAAAGACTTGATTTCTGCTACTTACCCTCTGGCTGATTTTGGTAAAGCTATGGATGATGTTTTAAACAATAAAGACCATCTGAAAGTGCAAATAGTTTTTTAAGGTAAGGAAAGAGAATTAAAAATACCAAACACTGGATTTTTCCTTTGCAGAATGCCCGTAAAAGAAATAACTGGTCTTTGTACTCAATATATTTTCAGGGAGTAGAGCTCTGCCCTCAGAGGAAGAGAAAACCCGTGTATCTATTGAAAAAAAATTTAATGGAAGGAGTGGTAAGAAGCTAATTTGGAAACATTTAATTTTCAATGGCACATTACCAATCGTTGTAACCTTCGTTGTCATCATTGCTACCAGGAAAAATTTCAGGATGAGGTAGAAGAGGGGCATCTTCTTTTAGTTGCTCACCGACTGATGGAAGAGCTGGAAAAAAGAGACCTTCATACCGTCATAAATATTACTGGAGGAGAGCCGCTTCTTTTAGGGGAAGACCTTTTCTCTCTCCTTAACTATCTTAACTCTCATCCCCGGGTGGGGGAGCTTATGATTATTACTAATGGTCTCCTTTTAGAAAAAGACCTGCTTTTTCGCTTGGAGGAATACCAGAAGCTAACCACTTTAAAGATATCGTTAGAAGGGGCAAATTCTTTTACCAATGATTCCATTAGAGGACGAGGAGTATTTGATAAAGTAGTAGGCAAAATAAAATTGACTGAAAAAGTTTCCTCTTTAGAAGTAGTACTCATGTTCACTTTGAGTAAAAGAAATGTAAAAGAGTTCTCTTCTATGTTGACGCTTGCTAAAAATTTAGGAGTGGAAGGAGTGATGGTAGAGCGCTTTGTTCCCCAGGGTAGAGGGAAAGAAATGAGGGAAGCAACTCTCTCTCGGGAAGAGTGGAGGAGTTTTCTCGAGGAACTCATAAATATTTGTGAGCTGGAGTGCACTCCTTATGACCTTCTTCCTTATCGGGCTTTCTGGATAAAAGGGGAAGATGAGGCAGAGGTACTGGGGGCTCTGTGCAATTTAAGAGAGGCGCTCTGTCTTATGCCTGAGGGGACTATTTTTCCCTGTCGCCGTTTTCCTTATCCTCTGGGTAATATTTTAGAAGATGGTTTGGGGAAAGCTATTGGCTCTCCTTTTTTAGAAACTTTGAAAGATAGGAAACAATTGAAGGGGCGATGTGGCCGCTGCCAGGTAGAAGGTTGCTATGGTTGCCGGGCGTTGGGTTACGCTCTATTTAATGACCCTTATTACGAAGATGTGCAGTGTTTCTGGGAGGAAACTATGCCTTAATTTCTACTATATCTTTATCCTGTAAAATATAATCAGGGGTGACCAGTTGCCCCTCAAATTTAGCTGAGCCCCATACTCGAGCCCCTTTTAAGGTATGGACTAAATCTTTATGTATAGCACAGGCTAAATCTTTTACTGTTTCTCCTTTTTTCAGTATAAAAGGGCGAGATAAGTCAGGAGGTTTTCCGGGGGGTTTACTGTATATTCGTATAATTGCAGCCAGATAGAAAATATCTCGTTTTAGATTTTCTTTTTCTTCCGCAGACATGGTAAGAAGAGAAATTCCTTGGATAGTAAACCTTGCCTCATATAATTCTTTGAAAATGGAAAAAGTTTCTTGCTCCAGCGGTGTTTCTATCTTATTTACTAAGATTAGCGACCTTTCTTTTTCTAACTCAAACTTACTTTCTTCCAAATCTTCAAGGAGACCCTCCATTTCCTCCAGCACTCTTTCGCTTTTACCATCCATTACCACTATCACTCCATCCGCTCTTCGGAGAGCGCTTAGAGCATTACCTTCTATTTTCCCTTCTAACCAGGGGGGAAAATCAATGAGCTGAATCTGAATATCCTGGTATTCCATCATTCCTGGAAGAGGGGAGTGAGTGGTAAAAGGGTAGTCGGCGATTTCCGGATGGGCACGAGTTAAAAGAGAGAGGAGAGTAGACTTTCCGCTGTTGGGAGTACCAATTATGGCAATTTGAGCAGCGCCTACTTTTTCTATAAGATAGGGGTCAAATAGTTTTCCTTTGCCCTTTCTTTCTCCTTGAGATTTACGCAGTTTAGATATTTTTTGCTTGATTTCTGCCTGTAGCTTTTCCGTTCCTTTATGTTTGGGTATTACTGCTAACATTTCTTCCAGAGCTTTTAGTTTTTCTTCCGATGTTCTGGCACTTCGATAACGGGCTTCTGCTTCTAAATATTGAGGAGTTAGATTGGCTGGCAACTTCTCTTACTCTCCTTGAGATTCTCGAGTTAGGGGGACAAATCTTACTGCTCCTAAATCTCGAGTGGTGATACCCTCTTCAGTTTTTTCTACCACCCATAGACTTTGTATATTCCAGGGAGGGCTTACCGGAATAACTATTTTCCCGCCCTCTTTCAGCTGAGCAAGAAGAGGAGGGGGAAGATGGTCTACTGCACAAGTTACTATTATTCGGTCAAAAGGAGCTTCTTCTTCCCAGCCTAAGTATCCATCTCCCTGTTTTACTGTTATGTTATCGTAGCCTAACTCTTTTAACTTTTTCTCTGCTGTCTTGGCTAAATCTTTAATTATTTCTATGGTATAAACCTGGCATCCCATTTTAGATAGAATGGCAGCCTGGTATCCTGAACCTGTTCCTACTTCCAGCACTTTACATCCGGGCACAATTTGTAAATTTTCGGTCATCAAAGCGACAACATAAGGCTGAGAAATAGTCTGTCCATATCCAATAGGGAGGGGAGTGTCGTCATAAGCTTGATTGTGCAAGTTTTCAGGAACAAACTCGTGACGGGGCACCTCTTGCATAGTTTTGAGAACCAGCGGGTTTTTGACTCCTCTTTTTTTTATTTGTTGCTCTACCATTTTGATACACTTATCTTCCCACCCTTCCATAGAAAAAGAGTTACTTTTCGGACTTCTGCTCTGGAGGTAGAGAATAAAAGAAATACCCACTATTAAAATTACTATCACCCAGAGGCACTTTTTCATTTTTATTACTCCTGATATTATAGTTAACCACAAAATCCATTACAAATACTATAAAGGGGAGCACCCCTTTATAATCCCCCAAAAGACAGACAGCCTACGGCGTAATACTAAAAAGCAAATTAGATAAGAAAGATTAAAACTATAATGCTGGAGATAAAATACTCCAGCATAACAACCTTGAGTTTTTGACTTTCGGTGTAATTTACTTTTTAAAAGTTTTAATATTTTAACCAGTTTTGCGGGATACTTTAAAAATTTCTGATTTAATTTTAACTTTAATTAAGGAAAATAGTAAACAAAAATATGTTTTTAGTGATAA
>DAOSVE010000116.1:0-4197 GCA_035593465.1 Candidatus Atribacteria bacterium
TATGCCAGCCGGTAAAGCCTCTCCACAAAGAAAAACTTCCACTTACCGTCTGCAGCTACTTTAATCCCGATGATTTTTCCCTGGCCTTGATTCAAATACTCGGTATTTACCAAATACTTTTGAACTAACATGATAAAATGGTAAACATTCTTTTGTAGAGCAGGGTCATCCGGAGCATAAAGAGGCTCATACTCCTTATCTGCAGATGTAATCACCTTTATATTTTCTAAAGATTCAGGGAAAGGAGAAAGCTTGAAAATTTTTCCATCTGCATTTACCTCTTCAGAAGTGACTTTATAAGTTTTACCTTCTCTTAAGAGAATTTCTTTACCTCTCTGTTTGGAAGGAGAAGGCATGCCACCAATATAAAGCTCTCCGCTTATATCAAATAGTAAGATGAACTCATCAGTGGGTTTTGAATCTTCAAAAACGGAGAAAACTTTAAAATCTATTTCTTCTTCGCTTTCTACATAAGTATAATTCGGGTCATACAGAAGTCTCTCTACGGCTTCCTGCCTGGTAAAGATATGTCCTGTACCATAGTTAGTGAAAGCAGTTTTAATGGTAAAACAGATGGGATATACCACCAGCAAAAGAAGAAAAATGAGAGCAGGAATTGTGTACCTATAAGGATAGGCGCGGGGATTTAAAATAAAAAGATCTATGAGGAAAGAAGCAATAAAAAGTATAGCTCCCAGCTCGTAATAGGAGTTATGGATGAGATATATTCCCACCCCTATGAATAGAGCATTAAATATTACTAGTAGAAACCACAAAAGAACCTTGGCAATTTTAATTTTAAATCTTCTCCCTTTTAATAAATTTGTGAGCCTGAAGAAATTTCTTCAGGCTCACAAAAGGAAGACTTACTTTCCTATTTGAGCTTTTATGGTTTCTACAGCATTAAGAAGAGCATCTTCTGGTGAAGCTTTTCCGTTGATAATAAGGTTGAGAGCATCATTCATAGCTCCCCATACCGCTGCCATTTCCATAACATTGGGCATAGGAGTTCCATTAGCTGCGCTTTGAGTAAAGCCCACAATATCTGGGTCATCTTCTACAAGAGACAGCACATCTTCTCTTGAGGGAAGCCGGGGGTCTGCCAGATATATCTTATACATAGTATCTTGGGTAGCTATAAAATTAACAAGGAAGTCTCGAGCTAAAACTTTGTTGGGAGATTTAGCGTTAATCATGAAACCTTGAACACCTACAAAAGGCTTGGCTGGAAGCCCTTCTTCAAGGTCAGGGATGGGTGCTACACCATAGTCTATACCTGCGTCTTTGTAAGCTTTCACCGCCCATGGTCCGTTTATAATCATTGCTGCTTTTCCTTCTTTGAAGAGAGAGTCCATAATCTCGTAGTTATCTCCAGTAGTCAGAATCCCTTCATCTACTAATTTTTTCCAGAACTCTGCTCCTTTTATTGCTCCGGGGTTGGCAAGACCGATATCAGTCACATCGAGGCCTTCGGGGGTTTCCTTAAATACGTATCCTCCAAAACCAAGTATAAATGGAGCTGCATAGTAAAGTTCCGCCGCACTGGTTATAAACCCTCTTACCTCTCCTTTATAGGTGGCATCTATTCTTTCAGCTATATTGATTAATTCTTCCATGTTCTTCGGAGGTTCTTCAACATATTCTTTGTTATAAATTAAGGCTATGGCTTCCATGCTGTAGGGCAGTCCGTAAAGTTTCCCCCCGTAGCTGAAAGCATTCAGAGCTGTAGAATAAAAGCTCTCTTGACCTTCAAAAGGGGGAAGAGGTTCCAGAAGCCCGTTGACCACCAGTTCTCCTACCCAATCATGAGCTCCCACAATGATATCTGCTCCTTTTCCTTGAGGAGCAGCAGTCAGGAAATTGGGCTTTATAGAACCAAACTCTACATACTGGACATTTACACTAACACCGTATTGTGCCTTAAACTCTTCGCCTAATTTCTGGAGAATATCTACTTGTTTTTCAGAACACCATATGGTAATTTCGGGAGTTTGAGCTACAGAAATAGAGGAAAACACCAAAATGAACACCAAAACCAAAGGTAAAAATTTGAGTCCCTTCATTAATAACCCTCCTTTTTGATTTTTGGTTTAATTTACAGAACTTAGCGTTCCAGAAGCTTTTTTTTGACCTCCTTTGCCGGCTTTTCAAAACCATCCGGACTGTCTTTATTATATATTCCCCTCTCATCTTTTTCAAGTTACCGAGTTGCCTCGATGAAACTAAAGTGAAAGTAAAATTATTCCCCCTAAAGGAGACCAAAAAATCATTTACAAGTTAAGCCAAGGATATAAGGTGGCTCTATAGTAAATTGTGGAAGAAGATATCTAAATGGTTATGAAATCGCCTTACAACAAAAAATATTCAGTTATGCAAATAGGTGAAACTGACATACAGTTTCGGCTATTTGATCGAGCCTTGTAGTACTCCTTTGATAATGTGCTTCTGCATAAATACATAAAAAATGATTACCGGCGTAATGGCTAAGATTAAAGATGCCAGCAATAGCCCATAGTCCGAGGTGTAGGTGCCGTGAAAATAGTAGGTAGATAAGGGTAAAGTTCTGTTTTTGGGAGAGATCAAAATCAGGGAAGGCAAAAGAAAATCGTTCCAGATCCACAGCACATCCAAAATGATGATTGTGGTGGTAGTGGGCTTTAATAATGGAAAAACAATCTTGAAAAATGTCTGCAACTTCGAACATCCATCGATCATCGCTGCTTCTTCTAATTCCAGAGGGATACTTTTAACAGAACCGTGATAAATAAAAACTGCGAGAGAAGAGCCAAAGCCAATGTACATGTAGATTAAAGTCCACTTGTTGTTTAGAAGTTGCAGGGCCCCATATATCTTGACCAGAGGAATCATGATGGCCTGAAATGGTATAAGCATAGAAGCGACCATAACAAAGAACATGAACTTATTAAAGCTCCACTTGGCCCTTGCAAAAAGGTAAGCAGCCATTGAAGAAAAAAAGACAATCAAGATGCTGCTTAAAACGGTAATAACAAGTGAATTCCAAAAAGCATAAGGATAATTCATTTTTTGAAAAGCTTCTATAAAATTGATCAATTTAAAAGCTGGTGGTAAACCTAAGGGGTTAGCCACTATCTGGCTCCTATCTTTAAAGGCATTGACCAAGATTAAAAAGAACGGAACTAAGTAAAGAAATAAAAGCAAATATAAGAGAAAATATAAGGGAAGAAGCCTAACGCGCCCGAAAGTCTTCTTGTAGCCCGTATTATATTTTTTTGCTATCGCAGCATCACTAAAATTGGTTGTATTCTTGTTTATCATTGTTCAACCTCCAACTTCTTGCTAAAATAAACCTGAACAAGAGTAACGGTAACAATCATCGCGAACAAGAAAAAAGCCTCTGCTTGTCCAATGCCATATTCCTGCGACAGGAAAGCCTTCTCATAAACATGCATGGCCACCAATTCTGTACTTTTGAAAGGGCCGCCTTCAGTTAAGGCTATGTTTAAATCATAAACCATGAATCCTCTTTGGAGGGACAAAAAAACACAAACGGTAGCGAAGGGAGCCAACAAAGGGAGAATTACATGCCTGATTCTTTGCAAACTATTAGCTCCTTCGATAGTAGCGGCTTCTATTAAATCTTTAGGGATTCCCGTTAATCCAGCAATATAGATAATCATCATATATCCGGAAGACTGCCAAACACTTACAATCACTAATGTCCAGAAAGCCTTTTCTGGATGAGATAACCAGGAACGAGAAAAAATTTCCCAGTTGAGACTATTACCGATATATACTAGGACATTAGAAAAGACAAAACGCCAGACTAGACCGAGAACGATTCCACCAATAAGGTTGGGAATAAAGAAGCCAGCTCTTAGAAAGTTTTGCCCTTTAATTCCACTGGTCAATAAATAAGCTAGTGTAAAAGCAATTACGTTGGTAAATATCACAGTATAGGAAACATATTTTAACGTTAAGATAAACGAGTCCCAAAACTTTTTGTCCTGAAAAGCTGATAGGTAATTTTTTAACCCCACGAAAGAGTAAGTAGCTGATATTCCGTCCCAATTTGTCAAAGTTAAATAAATACCAAATAGAAAAGGAAGGATAACGACAGTAAAAAAAATGAAAGTTGTTGGTCCAGCAAATAGCAAATAGGTCTTGAGTTTACCAAGAAAAGTTTTTTCTGTAATCATTCCATGCCTCTTGTGTTAA
>DAOSVE010000117.1:0-4014 GCA_035593465.1 Candidatus Atribacteria bacterium
GTTTCTAATCTCTTTACTTTATTCTGGTTAGCTATTACAAAACCTTCTAACATCTCCTCAATTAAGTTTTCTGGTTGGTTAATGAATTTTTTCACTTTCATTCCCCCTTAAGATATTTATTTTCTATCTCCTTGATTTTAGCTACCTTAGGAAGGGACCTTCCTCCTTGAAACTCACTTTCTAACCAGGCATCTACTAACATTTTAGCTAACTCTGGCCCTACAATGTGTCTTCCTAAAGTTAAGACATTGGAATTGTTGCTCTTTTTAGCCCTTTCTGCCGAATAAATATCATGAGCACAGGCAGCATAAACTCCCGGAATTTTATTAGCCGCCATAGCCATGCCTATACCTGTTCCACAGATTAAAATTCCATACTGATATTTCCCTTTGCTTATTTCCTCCCCCACCTCTCGGGCTACATCAGGATAATCTACCACTTCATCTTCAGAGCTAACTCCTCGATCTTCAAATTCAATTTTCTTTTCTTTAAGATGTTCTACAATAACTTTTTTTAAAGGATACCCAAAATGGTCAGAAGCAATAACTAGATACATAAAAAACACCTCCTCTTTAATTCTCTATTGAATAGTATACCCTCCATCGATAACTAAAGTAATACCAGTCACTATATCAGAAGCATCACTAGCGAGATACAGGACTCCAGCAGCAATCTCCTCTGGATAGGCAAAACGTCGAGTAGGTATCTTCTGTTTCATAGCTTCACCTACTTCTCCCGCCCAGGCTCTTTTGCCTAACTCAGTTAGAACTACGGTGGGAGCAACAGCATTAACTCTGATTCCAAACTCCGCCCACTCCAGAGCCAAAACTTTAGTCATACCAATAAGTCCAGCTTTACTGGCACAATAAGCTACATGTTTATCCAGAGCAATGAGTCCAGCTTGAGAGGAGATATTGATGATTTTCCCTCCTCCTTGCTTAATCATCTCTCGTCCTACAGCTTGAGAGAGCATAAAGGGAGCTTTTAAGTTAATAGCCATAGTCTTATCCCACATCTCCGGGGATAAGTTCTCAGCATCATCCAGTAATCCTACTCCAGCATTGTTAACTAAAATATCAATTCTCCCCAGAGCTTTAACACTCTGGTCTACTATTTGAGGAATTTTATCAAAGTCAGTGAGGTCAAAAATAAGAGGTAGGGCTTTTCTTCCATATCCTTCAATTTCCTGGGCTACTTCTTTAACTTCTTCTGCCATATCTACCAGAACTAAATCTGCTCCTTTTTGAGCAAAAAGTAAAGCTATAGCTTTACCAATCCCTTGAGCTCCTCCGGTAACTAAAGCTACTTTCCCTGGTAGAGAAAAATCGATATTGAAGTTTACTCCTTCCATAACTATTCCTTCCTTTCCAAGATTTTTATTTGTCCCTCTATCATCTTATTGTCCGTCATTCCTGAATGTATCTATCAGGAATCCAGACAATGAGGGGGTAAACCCCTTTCTTTTTCATCACCGCAATAACCTTCTTTTTTCGTCACCCTTCATAGTCTGCCGTAGACTGCTTTTTTAATATCCCCTCTCAATTTCTTGGGCAATAGCCTTGAGGTTCTGCAATCCTTTTACTGCTAACTCCTCACCAGTATCGGCAAACTTTCTCCAGATAGCACACTGTCGATTTAACTCCTTAAAACTGGGGTCAAAGGATTCAATGACCAATGGCCCCTGGTATCCAATATCTTTAAGAGCCTGAAAAAACTCTCTCCAGGGTACTAATCCCGTCCCTGGTATTCCTCGATTATTTTCACACACATGAACATACCCTAAATACTCTTTCCCACAGGTCTCTACCGCTCCTCTGAAACTGGTCTCTTCTCGGATCATGTGGAAAGAATCTAAATGCACCCTTACATTCCCTGTCCCTATTTCCTTACAATAACGTACTGCATCTTCAGCAATATTTAAAAAATGAGTTTCAAACCGATTAACTGGTTCTGCAGCAATAATGAGGTCACCTTTTTCTCGGGCATATTCTGCCACTTCTCTCATAGCAGTAATAGACCAATTCCATTCTTCTTCCGTTCGGGGTCTTCCTGGTAGATACCCCCAGGCAGCATAGTTTACTCCTCCAGTTATTTTAGAACCCAATTCTACATTGATATCTACTAAAAGTTTCATATGTTTAACTCCTTGGGCTCTGATATCCGGGTCAGGAGAAATAAGGTTGGTTTTCTCCCCCAGGGTAGTAGTAGTTACCACTTCTATCCCCACTTCTTCTACTTTCTCTTTTACTAAATCTGTGGGGAAGCTCTCCGGGTGACTAATGGAAATATCCAAGACTTCAAACCCTAATTCTTTGGCTTTAGGAATAACCCACAAGTCTTTCTCGGAAAAAGCTTCGGACCAGATAAAGGTATCTACTCCAAACTTAAACATTAAGCTACCTCCCTTTGCATTCTTATAGGCTTACTCTCAATCTTATTTTTATCATCACCGCTATTCTACCACCTTTAGATGTTTAAAAATAATCCTTCGAAGGAATTGCGATAATCGCTAAAAACTTCTGTAATATAAAGCAACCTTGAAAAGACACGAGAGCTGGATTTATAATACGAGCATTGGTAACATTAACAATAGGAGGAGAAAAAAGATGAGCCAGGAAGCTTCCCAAAGAAGAGCCAAAGCACTCCGATTTATAGTTTTTATGGGTTTGGTAAGTCTATTCGGTGATATAGTTTATGAAGGAGCAAGAGGAGTTATTGGCCCCTATTTGGCTCTTTTAGGGGCAAGTGCATCAGTTGTGGGCTTAGTCGGGGGGTTGGGTGAATTCATCGGATATGCTCTTCGGCTTTTTTCCGGTTTTATAGCTGACCGAACCAGAGCCTACTGGCTCTTCACCTTCATCGGGTATGGATTACTATTCTCTATCCCTCTCCTTTCTTTGGCTAATACGTGGTGGGTAGCGGCTATATTTATAATTCTAGAGAGAGCGGGCAAGGCTTTCCGCTCTCCAGCCCGGGATACCATTCTCTCCTATGCTACCAAAGAAGTGGGACGAGGATTCGGCTTCGGTATCCATGAGGCGTTAGACCAGATTGGAGCTATTATTGGGCCTCTGATTTTCTCTTTTATTCTATTCTTTGGCGGTGATTATCGTTCCGGGTTTTCCATCCTCTGGATACCAGCTTTAATCGTGATAGGCATTCTGGTCATTGCCAGAAATCAGCTACCTCACCCTGAGAAATTGGAAACTTCTAAAGAATTAGAAGAGAAAGACGATAAAATATTTTCCCGGGTATTCATTCTCTATTCTCTATTTACTTTTCTTGCTGTAGCGGGATTTGCTAACTTTCCGCTCATTTCTTACCATCTCAAAATAAAGTCAATCATGAGCGATGTCCAAATCCCCACCTTTTATGCCTTAGCTATGGGAGTTGATGCTTTAATAGCTCTTTTAATAGGAAGAGCCTATGATCGAGTAGGACTGAGAACTCTAATGGTCATACCTTTGTTTTCTCTTCTTATCCCCTTTTTAGCTTTTTCCAATAGTTTTGCCTCTGTGATTATCGGAATAATTCTATGGGGAATAGTTTTAGGTGTTCATGAAACCATAATGCGGGCGGCGGTAGCTGATCTAACCTCTATAAGCCACCGAGGCTCAGCCTATGGGATTTTCAATACCATTTATGGACTATCCTGGTTACTGGGAGGAGCTTTGATGGGAATACTTTATGAAATCTCTGTTTCTTATTTAATTATTCTGGCCGTGGTATTCGAGTTGGCCTCCATCCCCATTTTACTGGTTTTACAAAGGGAACAAAAGGCCCGATAAACATTAAATCTCGCTAAATGTTAAAACCCGGGATTGCCAGGTAAAGAGTAAGCGAGGCTTACAATGACTATAAAGGGGCAAAACCCTCCTATAACCCTTTTTTGTTGTCATTTCTGAATGTCTCTATCAACTACGAGGGGAAAAAGACCCCCTCATAACCCCCAGAAACAAAAGACTAAAAGACAAAAAAGCAAAAGCTACTGAGGAAGAAAAAACCTTCCTCAGT
>DAOSVE010000007.1:0-32236 GCA_035593465.1 Candidatus Atribacteria bacterium
TGACCCAGGGGTTAAAAAACCTTCTCAGTAATGTTCTCTCCCGATTGAGTGGAGGAAAAGGCGACCCGGTTATTCAAATTCAAACCCCCTTCGGCGGTGGTAAAACCCATGCTCTTTTGGCTCTCTATCACATAGTGAAAAATTATGACCAGGTTAAACATCTTTCTCTACTTTCTGAAATTCAATCTCCAATCCTTAAAGAAGCAAAAGTAGTGGTTTTTGTGGGGACGCACGCCGACCCGATAGGAGGAAGAACCATCTGGGGAGAAATTGCTCATCAACTTGGAGTCTATGAGAAGGTAAAAGAGCACGATGAGAAACGACGTAGCCCAGGAAAGGGAGTGCTATATGAAGTCTTAGGAGAAGAGCCAGTGCTTATTCTCGTGGATGAGCTGGTAGAGTATGCGGTTAAAGCAAAAGACTTTGCCGACCAGATTTCTGTTTTCTCTCAGGAGCTAACCGAGGCGGTTAAGTCCAAACCTAATGCTTGTCTCGTTTCTACGCTTCCTTCCAGCGCTCCTTATGGCGAGGCAGGCGAGCGGGCGCTTAATGAGCTACAAAGGATATACGGAAGAGTTGAGACTGTTTATACACCGGTAGAGGGTATCGAGATTTACGAAGTTATACGTAAGAGATTGTTCGAAGATTTTGGAGATGAGAAAACCAGAAAAGAAGTGGCTCAAAGTTATTTTGAGCTGTATCAGAAATTAGGACCGGACGTGCCCTCAGAAGTAAGAGAAATAGAATATCGAGACCGGATAGAACACGCTTATCCCTTTCATCCTGAACTTGTTGATATTCTCTATGAGCGATGGGGCTCTTATTCCACTTTCCAGAGGACCAGAGGAGCCTTGAGGCTTTTAGCAGAAGTTGTCGCCGACCTTTATAAACGCCAGATACCCTCTCCCCTGATACAATCTTCTCTCGTAAACCTGGAAAACCAGGCTATAAGAAGAGAGTTTATCAAGCATATCGGGAATGAATACGATAGTGTAATTGCTGCAGATATAGCGGGAAAGAATGCCAAAGCCCCTAAAATAGACCGGGAGATGGGTAGCGAATATGAAAAATATGGGATTGCTACTGGCATAGCTACGAGTGTCTTTCTCTATTCTTTTAGCGGAGCAGAAAAGAAGGAGACTACTTTGCCCAGAATCCGGGTGGCTCTTTTGAGAGAGGGTATCCCATCCACCATTGTAAGCGATGCAATTGGCAAATTAGAAGAGGAGCTCTGGTATTTTCACTCTGAAGGAAAACAATACGCTTTTCGTAACCAGCCTAACTTGAACCGGGTGATAATGGATAGAGAAGAGACCATCTCAGAAAGTAGAGTTCGGGAAAAACTCCAGGATAGCATCCAGAGATATGCGGGCAACGCTTTAGAAGTTTATCTCTGGCCTGAAAGTGCATCAGATATCCCCGACAATAAAAACCTCAAGATGGCTATTCTCGCTCCGGAGTTTTCTTATAATCCAGGGTTATCTGCTGCAGAACAATCAGGGAAAGTAAATCAGCTGGTATCGGAGCTTTTGGAAAAAGCGGGGACAGGCTTTAGAGTGTATAAAAATACGCTCTTCATTCTGGCAATGGATGATGCTCAGTATTCTACCCTTTACAAATCTCTAAAGCGTCTCCTGGCTATCTCCGAGGTTCAAAACGACAGAGGACTTCTGGAATCACTTACTAAAGAAAGTCAGAATGAGCTGAAGAAGAAATTAAATGATGCCGAGAAAGAAATACCGTTTAGAATTCTCAATGCCTACAGACATCTGGCGCTATTAGAGGAGAAAGGCTGGGCTTGGAAAGACCTGGGTATCCCTATAGTGGGAACGAGCGTTACTATTTCAGAAAGAGTCAAGCAACATCTCAAAGACCAGGAAAGGATTCTCTCTCGCCTCACTCCCAAATACATAATCGATAGAACCTTGGCTGGGGATGAAAATGAAAAAGGAGCCCGAGATATTTATGAACTTTTCCTGAAAACCCCCGGGATGCCTATCTTAGAAGACGAGAGAGTTCTATTAGATGCCCTAAGAGAAGGAGTGAGGAGTGGCTTTCTTGGTATCAGAGAAGGACAGAAGGTTTACTACAGCGAAGACGTTAGCCCGACGATGGACTCTATAGTTTTACGTAGCGAAGTGGCAAAAGAAATAAAAGAAGCAGAAAAAGAAAAGGAAGAAAAAGGAAAAGAAGAGACGAGAGAGAGCGGAGGCTGGAAAGTACAGGAAAGATATGAAGAAGGAAAGGAGGAAGGAGGCGAGGAAGTAAGAGAAGAGCCCAGAAAAAGTGGTGCCGTTGCGAAATTGACTTTAAGAGCAAAAATCCCCTGGGATAAACTCTCTTCTGTAGTAGGTGGTGTAGTCCGGCCATTAAAAGAAAAAGGACTTCCTCCAGAGATTACCATCGAGATAAAGGCAGAATCTCAGGAAGGTTTTGATAAAATCACGTTGGAGAGCAAAGTAAAAGAGACTCTCAAGCAGATAGGTGCAGAAATTGAAGAGTGGAGAGAAGAGTAAGCATAGTAATAGTCTGATATACTTCAGGCATTGCCTTGTATCTCTGGAGCCTGCCTTAATTTCTCTGTACCGGGTATCAGATGCAGGCTCTCAAAAAGGTCAATTTATGGCTTATTGGTAATATAAATTATAATTTGTACGCTTCCACACAATTTCGCAGAGCCCCAGGGCTCTTGCAAAGTATAGATTCTTGTGTTATATTTCCTTCATTAGCTAAAATTATAAAAGCGAGGAAAGGGAGTAGTAGGCATTTTCTCTGGTTACAGAGAGTCTGCATAAGCTGGGAGCAGATACCAGGAGGTGCTGAATCTCGCCCTGGAGTGGTTGGCTGAAAGTGGAGTAGGCAACCCGGAACTCTCCGTTAAGAGAAAAGAGTGACTTGCCAAGGCAAGTAAAAAGGGTGGTACCGCGGGGAAATACCCCTCGTCCCTCGAGGGACGAGGGGTATTTTGTTATCATAACTTAGTAAGGGAGGAAGCTTATGAGAAGTGAAATAGTTAAAGAGGGTCCGGATCGGTGTCCTCATCGTTCTTTATTTTTTGCTACCGGTCTTACTCGAGAATCTTTAAATAGACCTTTGATTGGGATTGCCAGTTCTTTTTCTGATTTAGTTCCTGGACATATCCATATGCGAGAGCTGGAGAGATTTATAGAGCGGGGAATAGAAGCAGGAGGAGGAACTCCTTTTGTTTTTGGTCTTCCAGCTATATGTGATGGCATTGCTATGGGACACGAAGGGATGAGGTTTTCTCTTCCCAGTCGAGATGTAATTGCTGACGGAGTAGAAGCAGTAGCTCAGGGGCACGCCCTCGATGGATTGGTTCTTTTAACCAATTGCGATAAAATAACTCCTGGTATGCTTTTAGCTGCTGCTCGCCTAAATCTTCCCACTATAGTCGTAACCGGTGGTCCTATGCTTTCTGGAGTTTACCGGGGAAGAAGACTTTCCTTTGTTCGGGACACTTTTGAAGCTGCCGGAAAATATCATAAAGGAGAAATTAGCTTAGAAGAATTAGAAGCATTAGAGATGGAAGCTTGTCCAGGAGCGGGCTCTTGTCAGGGCTTATACACCGCTAACACTATGGCTTGTCTTACGGAAACTATGGGGTTGAGTTTACCCGGATGTGCCACTGCTCTTGCTATATCAGCTCAGAAAAGAAGAATTGCCTATGAAAGCGGGAAAAGAATTGTGGAATTGGTAAGAGAAAATATATCTGCTCGCCAGATTCTTAATGAAAAGTCTCTGCGCAATGCCATAAAGATGGATTTATCTTTAGGAGGCTCAACTAATACGGTCCTCCATCTTTTAGCTTTAGCTCAAGAGCTGCAAACTTCTTCTATTTCTCTTACCACTTTTGATGAGCTATCCCGGAAAATACCCCATCTTGTGATGCTCCGGCCAGCAGGGGAGCTTTTCTTAGAAGACCTCCATTTTGCCGGAGGCATTCCTGCGGTAGAAAAAACTTTAGGAGAACTCTTAGAAGATAATCTCACCGTTTTGGGGAAAACGGTGAGAGAAATTCAAAAAGAGGTAGAAGAGATCTCTATAGATAGAGAAGTCATTCGCACCTTAGATAATCCCCATTCTCCTGAGGGAGGGATAGCGGTGCTTTACGGCTCCTTAGCCCCCGATGGAGCGGTGGTGAAACAGTCGGCGGTAGAACCAGAGATGATGGTATTTCGAGGGAAAGCCATCTGCTTTAATAGTGAAGAAGAAGCTATGGAAGCTATTACTAACCAGAAAGTATCCCCGGGTTCGGTGGTGGTCATCCGTTTTGAAGGACCAAAAGGCGGTCCGGGAATGCGAGAAATGTTAGCTCCTACTTCTGCTGTCGTAGGTATGGGCCTGAGCAAAACAGTAGCTTTAATCACTGATGGCCGTTTCTCCGGAGGAACTCGAGGTCCTTGTATCGGACATATTGCTCCCGAGGCTTTTGAAGGAGGCCCCATAGCTTTAATTCGGGAAGGTGATGAAATTCTCATCGATATCCCTCATCGCCAAATAGAACTTTTGGTAGATAAAGAGGAATTGGAGAGGAGAAAAAAAGGGTTTACTCCCCCTCTTCCTAAATATAAAACCGGGCTCCTGGGGCGTTATATCAGGCTTGCTCGCCCCACTTCTCAAGGAGCAAGTATGGAATAAAGGAGAGTGATGAAGTTGAAAATGAGAGGAGCTCAAATATTAATTGAGCTTTTGAAAAGAGAAGGAGTAGAAGTAATATTTGGTTATCCAGGAGGAGCAGTGATTGATATCTACGATGCTTTAATGGATGATAAAGATATAACTCATATCTTAGTAAGACATGAGCAAGGAGCAGCTCATGCTGCTGATGGTTATGCTCGCACTACAGGCAAGGTAGGAGTGTGTATGGCTACTTCAGGTCCGGGGGCTACTAATTTAGTTACCGGGCTGGCCAATGCCTATATGGATTCAGTGCCTTTAGTGGCTATTACGGGACAAGTGGCCACCAGCCTCATAGGTAAAGATGCTTTTCAAGAGGCGGACACCACGGGAATAACTATGCCCATCACTAAACATAATTTTCTGGTAACCAGTCTGGAAGAACTTCCCACTGTTGTTCGTCAGGCTTTTTACATTGCCTCTACCGGAAGACCAGGACCTGTAGTTATTGACCTACCCAAAGATATCCAGCAGCAAGAAGGGGAATTTGTTTTCCCCGAAAAAGTTAAAATACCTGGATATCGCCCCACTTATCGAGGGCATATTAACCAGATTAAGGCAGCTGCTCAGGCTATTCAAGAAGCAGAAAAACCTGTCTTAATCGCTGGAGGAGGAATAATATCCTCCGGAGCATCGGAGATGCTTTTGAAGTTGGCAGAAAAAGCGGATATCCCGGTTACTCATACTCTGATGGGAAAAGGAGCTTTTCCGGAAAGCCACCCTCTTTCTTTAGGAATGCTGGGAATGCATGGGACTTACTGGGCTAATAAAGCAGTGATGAACTGTGACCTTTTAATTGCTATAGGTATGCGCTTTGACGACCGGGTAACAGGGAATCTGGCTACTTTTGCTCCTCGAGCTCAGGTAATCCACATCGATATCGACCCGGCAGAAATAGGGAAAAACGTTAAGCCTTCTATTCCCATTGTGGGCGATGCTAAGATGGTGCTCTCAGAATTAGAAAAATATGTGGAAGAAAAAAAACATCCTATTTGGAGAGAAAAAATAGAAGAATGGAAAAAAGAATACACTCCTCAAGTATCCAAAGGGCTTTCCCCCCGCCAGGTGATAGAGAAAATTTATGAGCTCACCTGTGGTGATAACCCAATAGTAGTTACCGATGTAGGACAGCACCAGATGTGGGCAGCCCAAATATATCGCTGTGAATCACCCCGCCAGTGGGCCAGCTCAGGGGGCTTGGGAACAATGGGTTATGGTTTACCTGCCTCTGTGGGTGCTCAAGTGGGCAATCCTGACCGTTTGGTGGTTTTAATCAGTGGAGATGGGAGCATTTTTATGAAAATCCAGGAGTTGGTTACTGCCGTTAACTATTGTCTACCCATTAAGATTTTTGTCATTAATAATTCTTATTTGGGTATGGTTCGGCAATGGCAGGGTTGTCTCTATGAAGGACGTTACTCCTGTACCAAGCTTCAAAATCCTGACTTGGTCAACTTAGTCCAGGCTTTCGGAGGAGAGGGCTTTAAAGTAGAAAAGGAAGAAGAGTTGGAAGAAATTATTTCAAAGGCTTTAGAGGTGAAAAATAAACCAGTATTGGTGGATTGTAGAGTAGTAAAAGAAGAAAATGTTTTGCCCTTCGTCCCTCCCGGAAAGTCGCTGGAAGAGATGATTCTGGAATAAAAGAAGGAGGTGCCCAGTGGAGCATATCATTTCAGTTTTGGTAGAGAACAGGCCCCGTGTTTTAGCCCGAGTTTCTTCTCTTTTTGCTCGGCGAGGATATAACATAGAGAGCTTAGCTGTAGGTCCCACACATGACCCTACCATTTCTCGTATCACTTTGGTAGTAGAGGGAAACACTGATACTCTGGAACAAATAACCAAGCAGCTCTACAAACTAATCGATACCATAAAAGTGGGAGATTTCACTCAAACTAATTACGTAGACCGGGAATTAGCTCTGATTAAAGTGAATGCCCCCTCGGAGGTCAGAGGGGAAATAGTGCAAACAGTGGAGATATTCCGAGCTCGGGTAGTGGATGTGGAAGAAAAGAGCTTGATTGTAGAGGTGACCGGTACCCCGGATAAAATTGATGCCTTAGAGCAGTTATTGCGTAAGTACGGTATCATAGAAATGACTCGAACCGGGCGGATTGCCTTAGCTCGAGGAAGTCAATCTTTACAAGAAAAATAATTAATAAAATAAAAGGGAGGTTTTATTATGAGCAAAGTATATCATGATGAGGACGCTAATCTTCAGGTTTTGCAAGGTAAGACAATCGCTATAATCGGTTTTGGAAGCCAGGGGAGCGCTCAAGCTCAAAATTTAAGAGATAGCGGATTAAATGTTCTAGTGTCAGATTTACCCGGGACTCCCGGTTTTGAAAAAGCTCGCCACGCTGGGTTCTCCCCCGTGAGTGCTTCTGAAGCGGCTCAAAAAGGAGACGTAATTCAAATGCTGGCTCCCGACCAATATCAGGCCAGTATTTATAAAGAATCGGTAGCTCAATACCTTAAAGCCGGAAAAGTGCTGATGTTTTCTCATGGCTTCAATATTCATTACCACCAGATTATCCCTCCTCAAGATGTGGATGTAGTTATGGTAGCTCCCAAAGGACCGGGGGATTTAGTAAGAAGAATGTATCAGGAAGGAAAGGGAGTTCCTTCTCTCATCGCTGTTTATCAAAACGCCAGCGGCAAAGCCAAAGATATAGCCCTGGCTTATGCCCGAGGAATTGGAGCAACTCGAGCGGGAGTTTTAGAAACTACTTTTCAGGAAGAAACTGAAACTGACCTTTTTGGGGAGCAAGCGGTGCTCTGTGGAGGACTGACTGCTTTAATCAAAGCTGGTTTTGAAACTTTAGTAGAAGCTGGGTATCAACCTGAAGCAGCTTACTTTGAATGTCTGCACGAGATGAAGTTAATTGTGGATTTGGTATATGAGGGAGGACTCACCAATATGCGCCAGGTGGTAAGTGACACTGCTGAATACGGTGACCTTACCCGGGGTCCTCGAGTGATTAATGATCAAGTTAAAGAAGAAATGAAAAAAATCTTAGGTGAGATTCAGGATGGAAGTTTTGCTCGGGAATGGATTCTGGAAAATCAAGCCAATCGACCAGTGTATTATGCTCTGCGAAATAAAGATATTCAACATCCCATCGAGAAAGTAGGGAAAACTTTGCGAGACATGATGCCCTGGCTCAAAAAATGAGGGGGTAGGATAATGAGAAATATCCGGATTTTTGACACTACCCTGCGAGACGGGGAACAATCCCCGGGGGTAAGCCTTAATCCTCAAGAAAAATTAGAAATAGCAAAACAGTTATCTCAACTGAATGTAGACGTTATAGAGGCGGGCTTCCCCATCGCCTCTCCCGGGGATGCTGAGGGAGTTAAATTGATTGCTCAGCAAGTAAAAGGACCGGCCATATGTGCTCTGGCTCGATGCAAAGAAAAAGATATTGAGGTGGCAGGAGAAGCAGTTAAATATGCTGAACGACCGGTTATTCATGTGTTTTTAGCTACTTCCGATATTCATCTCCAGCATAAACTGCATCTTACCAGGGAAGAGGCTTTAGAGGAAGCAGTCTGGGCAGTTAAGAAAGCCCGGACCTATACTAATGAAGTGGAATTTTCTGCTGAAGATGCCACTCGCACTGATTGGGAATATCTCTCCCAGATTTATGCTGCCGTGATTGAAGCGGGAGCCACAACTCTTAATATTCCCGATACTGTGGGCTACACTATCCCTGAGGAGATGAAAGAGCTAATCCTTTATCTTTTAGAACACACCCCCGGTATGGACAAAGTAGGGGTGAGTGTTCACTGCCACAATGACTTAGGATTGGCCACTGCTAATTCTTTAGCGGCAATCTCTGCCGGTGCTACTCAGATAGAGTGTACCATAAATGGTATTGGAGAAAGAGCCGGGAATGCTGCCTTAGAAGAGATAGCTATGGCCTTGTATGTGCGACAAGACCGCTTCCAAGCTCAAACTTCTCTTAACTTGCAAGAAATATATCGCACCAGCCGCTTAGTGAGTAGGCTTACCGGGATGCTCGTGCAACCCAACAAAGCCATAGTGGGACAGAATGCCTTTGCTCATGAAGCCGGTATTCACCAGGATGGGGTGCTTAAAGACAAATTGACTTACGAGATAATGGATGCTCAACTCATCGGTAGAGAAGAGAGAGTGCTGGTGCTGGGAAAACACTCCGGTCGCCATGCTTTTGCTAAAAAATTAGAAGATTTAGGGTATCAGCTTTCCGAAGAAGAGCTCAATCAGGCCTTTCAGCGTTTTAAACAGTTAGCTGACCAGAAAAAAGAAATTACCGAAGCCGACCTCAAGGCTATTGTTTCTGAAGAGGTATCTCGACCAGAGGAAATGTATCGCCTGGATTTTGTGCATGTTTGCTCGGGGAATAACATTTTACCCACCGCTACTGTGAGACTAATTAAGGAAGATGGAGAAATATTAGAGGGGGTATCCACCGGAGTTGGCCCTGTGGATGCAGCTTACAAAGCCATAAGCAAAATGCTGGGTATCTCTCCCAATTTAGTTAATTACACTTTGCAATCTATTACCGGAGGAACGGAAGCGCTGGGAGAAGTAATTGTGAGAATAATAGGAGAAGACCAGGAATATGTAGGAAGAGGGTCTAACCAGGATGTGGTGGTAGCCAGTGTTTTAGCTTATCTTGCGGCTATAAACCGAATGGCTCAAAAGAGAAAGAAAATCAACCCTCAAAAAGATTATAAGGAGAACTAAAATGGGTATGACCATAACCGAAAAAATCATAGCTGCTCACGCTCAAAAAGAAAAAGTAGCTCCTGGAGAACTGGTGCAGGTAAAAGTTGATCTGGCTTTAGCTAACGATATCACTGCTCCTCTGGGTATCAAAGAACTGGAGAAACAGGGGATTGACCGAATCTTTGACCCTGATAGGGTAGTTTTAGTTGCCGACCACAACACTCCTTGCAAAGATATTGCTTCGGCCCAGAATGTAAAGTTGATGCGAGATTTCGCTCGAAAATATGGTATATCTCATTTTTTTGAGGGAGGAAAGGTAGGAATAGAACATGTGCTGCTCCCCGAACAAGGTCTGATAGTTCCCGGGGATTTAGTAATCGGAGCCGATTCTCATACCTGCACCTATGGAGCGCTGGGAGCATTTTCTACCGGAATGGGAAGCACCGATATCGCCGCCAGCTGGGTGTTAGGAGAAACCTGGTTGCGAGTTCCAGAATCTATTCTCTTTCTCTATGAAGGGAAAAGAAAACCGTTTGTGACCGGGAAAGACCTCATTCTTTTTACCATAGGAAAAATTGGAGTAGACGGAGCAAGATATTGCGCTATGGAATTTAGAGGTTCGGTGATATCGGAGCTATCCTTGGACGAGCGCTTTACTATGGCTAATATGGCAGTAGAAGCTGGAGCGAAAAATGGGATAATGGAAGCCGATGGTAAAGTTCTCAGCTATATTTCCGAGAGAACTTCTCGCCCTTGTGTGGTTTACCAATCCGACTCTGATGCTCAATGGAGAGAAGTAATAGAGATTGACGTTTCTCCTCTGGAGCCTCAAGTGGCCTTTCCTCACTTACCCAGCAATACTCATTCCGTTTATTCTATTCCTAAAATAGAAATTGACCAGGTAGTTATTGGCTCTTGCACCAATGGCCGTATGGAAGATTTGAGAATGGCAGCGCAAGTACTAAAAGGCCGGGAAGTCAACCCCGGGGTGAGGCTTTTGATTTTCCCTGGAACTCCTGCGGTGTTAAAACAAGCCGAAAAAGAGGGATTGTTGCGTATTTTCTTAGAAGCAGGAGGAATAATTGCTCCTCCTTCTTGTGGGCCGTGTCTCGGTGGACATCTGGGGGTTTTAGCCGAAGGAGAAAAATGTGTATCTACCACCAACCGAAACTTCTTAGGGAGAATGGGACATATAAAGAGCGAAGTTTATCTTGCTAACCCCTATGTGGCAGCGAGCTCCGCTATTGCCGGCTACATTGCTGCTCCGGATCAAATCTAAGACGAGGTGATAAAATGATAATCAGCGGAAAAGCCCTGAAATATGGGGACAACATAGATACCGATGTTATAATCCCGGCTTGCTATCTCACATCTACTGATCCTGCGGAGTTAGCTCAACATTGCTTAGAAGGTTTAGACCCCACCTTCTCCGAGAAAGCTTCCTCTGCTATCCTGGTAGCAGGAAAAAACTTTGGTTGTGGATCCTCCCGCGAACATGCCCCTTTGGCTATTAAAGCATCAGGAGCGAAGGCGGTTATTGCTGCTTCTTTTGCCCGCATCTTTTATCGCAATGCTATAAATATTGGTCTACCCATATTAGAATCAGAAGAAGCAGCAGAAAAAATTAAAGAAGGAGACCAATTAGAAATTGACCTGGATAGAGGAGAAATTAAAGACTTAACTAGTGGAGATACTTTTAAAGTTAACCCCTTCCCTCCTTTTTTACAAGAGATAATAGAGCGGGGAGGATTGATGAATTTAGTGAAAGAAAGAGTTAAATCTAGCTAATTTTTCAGGCTGGTAATGGGAGCGGGCTTTTCTCCTGGAAGATAAAGTTTTTGCTCTGGAAGGGTTAACTTCTATAAAACTCTTGTCTTCCTGGAGAGCTCCCGTATTACGGTTAAATTTGTGGTTAAGTGATACGCTTATTTTTCTTCCTGCTTCAGGAAAATAAGGGCTCCCAGGAGAAATCCTCCCCCGGTATAGCTTCCCAGAACTAAAAAAGAGATGAAAGCTTGATGCCAGTCAATTTGGGGGAGGAAAAAGACATTGAAAGAAGAAAGATGATGGGCGAGAAGGTAAATTTGAATCCTTTCTCCTTCTCCCAGATGCTCTATTATGTAGGAAAAAGCTCCCACCCCTAAAGATAGAAGAGGACCTCCCCAGGGACGATAGAAAAGAGAAGAAAATAGATAAGATAAAGCAGAAAAAGAGCTAATGTAAAGTGTAACCACTAATCCTCCTCCTAAAAGGCGGAAAGAGAACCCTCCTCCCCACATAATTTTCTCTAATAGTGCCATCCCCAAAAGAGGAGTGAAAACCATAAGTAGATTGTAAAAAAGAGTGAACTCTACCTTTCCCCAATACCACTCCCAGCGAGAGAGTGGGCGCAAAAGAGCAGTGGAGAGAGTTCCTTCCATTCTCTCTTCGGCAATATTTTCTGTTCCTCCCCAGATTCCTCCCACCGGACCAAAAAGCGCCAGAGGATAAAGAAAAGAAAAGGGGAGAGTAATTTTTCTCAGATAAAATGAGAGCGGGTCGCGCCAGACTTGAGCTACCACCAAACCTGCCAGAGCCCAGGAAATCAAAATCCCTCCATAGAAGCGGGGGCTATGAAATGCTTTTTTAATCTCTGCTCTGGCGACTTTCATTTTCCCTCTATTATCTCCCAGTAAATTTCTTCTAAAGAAACCTGAGGAGTTAAATAATCATTCCACTTTATTTTACCCCGGTGCAAAATGGCTATTCTTTGAGCCACTTTTTCCATCTCCTGGGGAAGAGGAGAAGAAAGGAAAAAAGTTACTCCCTCCTCGGTATTTAAAGTTAAAATGAACTCCTGAATTTTTTTTGCTCCCTGGGGGTCAAGTCCTGCCCATGGTTCATCCCAGACTAAAATCCGGGGAAGGGGAAAAAGGGAATGGAGAAGGGAAATCTTTTTTCTTTCTCCCTGAGAATAAGTACTTACTTTTTTATAAAGAAGGGATGACTCTAAACCTAGAAGAGAAGCAAAAAACTCTATCTCCTTTACCCTGGGGTAGTAGGAAGACAGAGAAGCAAAAAGAGTGATATTTTCTATTCCGGTTAAATTCCCGTAAAAGGAAGTGTTATCCAGGCATCCTCCTATTAAAGCTTTTGATTCAGGAAGGCAAGGGGGACAACGGTAATTTCCCACATAAAAACACCCTGCAGAGGGCGAAACCAGACCAAAAAGAATACGTATCAGGGTGCTTTTACCTGCTCCGTTTCCCCCCAGAAGTCCGAATATCTCTCCTTTTCTGACTTCAAAAGATACCTCTTCCAGAATAGCTCTCTTCCTTGCTTTCTTTTCCACATTTTTTAGTTGGAGGATAATATCATCTTCCATGGGTATATTTACCAGAATTTTCTTCTCTTTCTCCCGTCCAGAGAAAAAAAGCTTCATCAAAGCCTTTTTCCTGAACGGTGGAGAAAAAAGAAGGAAGGTTTTCCTCTCCTATCTTTTCCTTAAAAATCTGGAAAGATTCTCGACACTCCCGATAAAACTCACCTGTACCTTCCTGGAAATATTCTCCAGAGGCGGGAAAAAAGAAAGAAGCCAGACCTTCTTCAAACCAGAAAGGGAGCTGCCAGTTATAGCTTCCCACAAAAATATGGAGAAATTCATGAGCCAGGGTGGAAGAAAGAATCCCTCGCTCAAGAAGTAAAAGAGGGAAGCGAAGATAAATAGTATTACCTCGGGAAAAAGCTGCTACCCAGGAGGGCAAAGCTTTAGAGGTTTCTGAAGATAAAACCACGATACGGAAAGAAGAATGAGGAGAGTAACCGGTCACTCTTTGAAAACAAAGTTGAGCTTCTTCCCAGGCTGACTCTACCATGGGAAGTAAAAAGGGGAAGCTCTCCCCGCCTTCTATCACGAAGGTAGGAAGAGCCCCTCCCGTTCGAGATAAAAAAAGAAGAATCACCACTCCCAGGAGAAAACTCCGGAAGCAGGAATTATTCCACCACCAGATTCTTTTCTTCTCCATAATCTCTAACTTCAGGGAAATACATGAGATAAAGAAGGGGTGCCTTCACATAGAAATTTCCCTGGTCTCGGATTCTTAAGTAGTAGCGAATTACATTTTTCCCCGGAAGAAGGTCATACACAAAGAGAGTCGGTTGTCCCTCAAAAAGAGTTTTTACCACAAAAGGATAATGCACTCCTTCTTCCTCAGGAAGAGAAAAGGCATAGTCTTTTCTTATTAGCTCGCAACCAGCAGGCATCCCGTCTTCTATCACCAGGTATTCTAAATAATCGGGACTCTGAATTTCTATCTCACAAACTATTTCCTCCTGGGGATGGAAGATATCCACTTCCTGAGGGGAGAAGAAAACTTCTTCTCCTTTGGTGGGTATTAAAAGATAATAATTTTTCTTTACCGGGAAAAATTGAGATGGAGGAGCTTCTTCCTTCCAGCTTTTTACTTTGAGCTCTGCCATGAATAGATTTTCTCCCTCTATCTCCAGGTGATTGGAGCCCTCCTGCAAAAATTGCCCGGGAATAGCTATTTTCTCTTCTCCCCTTCCTTCTTTAACCAGCGCTCCATTACAAAGCACCCGGAAAGTGGTACTGTTACTCTCTTCTTTTAGAAAGTGGGAGCTAACCAGGAAAAAGTAAGCCCGCTCCAGAGTAGTAAAGAAATTTCCTCCCTTTTTGCTCCGCCACAGCCACAGGTAAGCTTTCTCTCCCAGGGGATTTTTTCTCTCTCCTAAGAATAAGGCAGAAAAAGTTGTAGCCGAAAAACGGTCATCTTCCCAGGGTTTTTGAGGGTTAACCGTTCCCCAGAACACTGTACTGCCTAAAGCATGAGCTCTTTTTTCTAATTCTTTTTCCACTTTCTCCTGGTCTTCTTCCCGGGTTATCAAACCCCATAGAGCTAAGGTTTTATCATCTAACTCTGCTAAAGGTGGAAGGGAAGGAGGAACAAAGTCTTTCTTTTCCAGAGAAAGAACATACCAGGATAGAGCTTTTTCAAACTCGCTCGGGAGTGGAAGGAAAGAGCCTTCAGGAAAAACCTCACTTCTGGAAGCATTATCCTCTAAAAATCTTAACCCTCGCTCTATTGCTTCATCACTAACTAAAAATCCTCTATTTTTTACTTGATGCAAAGCTAAAAGAGTATAGGCAGTGTGGAATAAATCTCCTTCTCCTCCCCAGAAACCCCATCCTCCATCATAATTTTGCAGGTTGTAAAGGGTATAAAGGTCTTCTCTTATTGCTTTTACTAACTCAGGAGTTTTATCTTCTTCCAGAGGTAGAGAGGAAAAAGTAATCAGCCGACTGGCTACTTGCTCGCTGCAACGATAAGGATAGGAAAGCATATATTCTATCTCTTCTAAAAGTACACTGCGAGGGTCAGAAAACAAAGTAAGCTCGACGGTTGAGGAAGAATCACAGGAAAACTCAAAAGAGGTTTTCCCTCTTTCTAAAAAGGAAGAGAAATTTTCTTCTACCTCTACTCTTTTTTCTTTTACCTCCAGAGGTAACTCTAGAGCATCTTGTGCCTTTTCTCCTTGAGCAAAAAGCCGTAGATATGCTTTTCCCGGAGACTGGGCACTAATGAGAAGCGGAAATACCGCTTCCTCCGGGGCAGATATTTTCCGGGGCTCTTTTTCCCATTGCAGGGAAATTTCCGGGGAGCTTTCTCCTTCTATCACCACTTCCTGGGGTGCTACTTCATTCCAGAGAGTAACCTTGCTTTTCAGGGTATCTCCTTCTACTAGAAATGAAGGAAGTTCCACTCCTAAAGCAAAGGGTTTATAAGTAGTAAAGTACTCCTGTGCTTCTCCAAAAAACTCCTCCCGGTGAGCTTTTACTTCTACCCGCCAGCGAGTAAGAGAATGAGGAGCCACAAAATCCACTTCTACTTTCCCTTCTTCGCTGGTTGATAAGTTTGGCTCCCATAAAAGAGTATCGGGAAAATATTTTCTTAACAGTACTTCTCCCGCTCCTCCTCCATTTCCTTTAAACTGGGCTTTCAACTGGGCTTTCATATCCTGGAAAGGTATACCTCTTCCGTAGAAGGAAGAATAAACAGAGTAAGAACCATAAACTGAGTTATAAAATTGAGAGTAGAAGTAGTCATATATGTTGTTTATCCACCAGGAGCTCAGGTCAAAAATAGCTTGGTCTACTATAGCTAGGGACAGCTCGCATTTCACTGGTTTTCCTTGGGTGTCACTCACCTGAATAGAGATTTTACCTTTTTCTCCGGGTTGATATTTCTCCCGGTCAGGAGTTATCTTTATCTGTAATTCCTTCTCTCGCTTTAGAGGTATAGGTAAAGATTCAGAATATAATTTTCCGTCGCTAAACCCCGAAAAAGAAACATAAGCTCCCATTACATAAGAAGGTAAAATCGGGATAACGATTTCTTCCGGTGCAGATATTTGTTTTACTTCTGCTTCTTGAAGATTGGGACCCTCTATGGAAAAGAGAAAGGTGAAAGTTCCTTCTCCGGGAGGAATGATTAAAATTCGGGCTTTCTCACCCACCTGATAACGCTCCTTATCCCAGCGTACTTCTAACTCCTGGGAAGGATAGTATAAATCTTCTCCCGTTACCCAGAAATAAGAAGAGGCCACTATTTTATTGCCTGACTTATCCTGGGTATAAACCTCCAGGCGATAATAGCCTGCCCGGTCTAAAGTTACCTTTATCTCTCCTGTGTCCTGGGAGAGAGAAACATTTAAAAATTGAGAAGGAATTTCTCTCCATTTCTCTTTTTCTTTTTCCCACTCTAATCGATATACCTCCCCATAGACTTTTTCTACCGCTACTTTTTTCTCTTCAGCGTCCCGAGCCTCTACTTCATAGGTCATAGTTTCTCCTGCTTTTACAAAGTAAGCTTGGGGTTGCAAAGAGAGATAGAATTCTCCCATCAAGACTCGAACTTCTTCTTGTTTTTCTACCGCCCGATAAGCGGGGTCAAATACTACGCAGCGAACCTGGTAGCGAAAAGCTCCCTCTCCCTCCGGGAGAAAGCGTATTTCCCCCTCTCCTTTTTCGTCTAATTTTCCTTCTCCTTCTCCCCATATCTCTTCTCCTCTTTCTTCTTTCCAGTAACCAATAGGATAGCGAAATATCTGATAACGGAATTCACCCCCACTTAAAGGGCGCTGTGAGTAATATTCTCCTTTTACTGAAAAGTGGACTTCTTCTCCTTTAGCATAGACTGGTTTTTCTGGTTCTAATTGGACAGTAAAAACTGGTTTTTCATAATTTTCAATGGAAATAAACTGGTAAAATTCTCTATCTCTCCACCGTAGCCGGATTAAGAAGCCCCCTTCTTCAATTTTTTGTGGCAGAGTGAAGGAAAAGCTCACACTGCCTTCGGAAGTAGAAGAAAGAGTTTCTTTCCCGTATTCATTATCCCGGTAATCTACCAGAGCTACTTCTACTTTTTCTCCCGGAGGAGGAACAATATATCTATCGGTGTTTGCTTCTCGCAAAATAGCTTTTCCTAAAACAGTTTGTCCTGGCTTATACAGGGGACGCTCTGAATAGATAAAAGCTTTTAATTTTCCTTCTTCCCAGTAATAAGGATAGAAATTCAAAAAAGCGAATTCTTTATCTTTCTCTACCAGAATAACTGCTTCTTCTCCTTCTTCCCATCTTTTCTCCCAGAAATAAAGTCCCTGGCTATCGGTAAATCCCTCTTCTTTTTCCTTACCCTGCCAGATTTTAACCTGTGCTCCCTCTTGGGGGATACCAGTTTTTAAGTCCTGGACCAAGATAACCCCTTTTTTCTCATCCTGACGGCAAAGGCAGGATAAATGGGTTACGCTGAAAAGAACCCGAGCCTCTCTTCCCCCTCCTTGGGCAGTGAATAAGTAAACTCCGGGAGGCAAGGGGTTGATTTCTATCTCTCTCCAGAAAAAAGGAGAATCTTTCTCTTGAGGTAGATCTACCCAGAAAGTTTTTAGCTCATCAGTTCCCCGGCGAAAATCAGAAGGAGTAATAGTGATAGGGCGGCGAGGTAAGGGTCCCTGAATATCAAATAGGTCGCGCAAAAAGTCTTTCACCGGGGTAGGTAGCACCCGAGAAGCAAGTTTTCGCACTGCTTGAAAGAAAGAATATTTAGTATTTTGAAACTCTTCTTCCTCCTCTAAGGGGCGATGGAGTTGCCAACTATCTACCTGAAAGAAAGATTTTGTTTCTACGCTCTGGATATATTGCTCTGGGTCATTAATCCGATAAAGGGAACACTGTGCTCCTTTCGTTTCCCGGCCACTGATATTTATTTTTATTATCTCCCCAGGATAGATATGAGCTGGGACACTAACATATATTTCCTCTTGAGCTAAAACCTTTCCTCCTAAAAAGAGTAAAAAAATTGCCACCCACCAAAAAAGAATTTTTATTTTCTTCATTTTTTCTCCCCTCTAATCTAAAATTTTCCAGCGGAAAAATCCCAGAAAGTTGGGATTATTTTTCGCAGGATGCCAGTTTTTATCGGGATGCCTCCGGAGAGAGGCAAGAGTAGTCTCTCTTACTCCCTCTCCCTCTCCTATGGGGCCAGTATGGTAAATCACCCTTCCTTCTCCCTCATAAATCATAACATGATAAGGATAAGAAAAAGAGGTGGGCTGGAAGAAAAAGAGAAGGTCTCCCGCTTTCGCTTTTTCTTCTTCTTTCCCCAGAGGCACGACATTATAAGCCAGAAGATAAAAAGAAGAGGCAAAAACTGAAAAATCTTCTTCTATTTTATCGGGGCTAAAACCACCCGGTTGAATCCTAAAAATATTAACCCCTAGTAAAGGAACTTGAGGGTAGGTGTAGGGAAGAATATCACCTCTTTTTAAGCTTTCTCGGTAGGCAAAACGAACCAACCCTCCACAATCTCTTTCCGTAAATTGGGAATGAGGAGAGCTGATTTGCAGACGAGCTACATTAACAAAAAACTCTCGGAAAGCGTCTCGCTCGCTTTCGGTGTTCAGCTCCACCATATCGGGAAAACCATCTCCATCTCTATCCTCCAAGTTGGGAAAAACTTCCACCTCCACTTTTTGCCAGACTGGAAATACCCCCACTAGCAGGGAGGTTTTCCCTTCTAACCGCTGGGGCTGGAAGATAACCTTTCTCCCTTCCTGGCTTACAAGGATTAGCTCTTCATCTTCTTTTACCACTCTGACTCTTTGAAACCAGGAAGGAAAACCCCACAAAGTAAGAGGCTCTATTTCTTCAACTTTCGCTTTTCCTCCTGCTTGAAGATGCAGGTAAGAAGGGCAGTTGAGTTTAACAGGAAAAATAAGTGTTAAAATCCCCAGACCCAAAATGATAAAAAGTACTACCTTTTTCGTATTTTATCCCTCTATTCTAAAATTGCTTCCCAGGGGGATAAAAAATCTACCCAGGAAACTTTTTGATAACCTTCCCCTTTTTGAGGAAGCTCAAGAGGGGTATCCTTTTCTTTTGCTTCGTAGACACGTAAAGCTAGTTCTTCATTTTCCTCTTTTGCCACGATTAGCCCGTTAACTTTTATTATCTCCCTCCAGAAAGGAAGGGATAATCCTTCTTTTTCCAGAATTTCTACTACCCCTCCTACCATTTCTCCCATGGTGGGGTGGATACCCTCCTTGAAGTACCATCCAGTTATCTCATCGTTAACGCGAAAAGGAAAACAATCCCCGAAAGGAGGAAGAGATAAAGGTTCAGGAAGGAGAAAGAAAGAAGGTTTTTCGGCAAAAAGCCATTCTTCTTTCACTCCTAAAATGGTGGATAGGGCAAAAAGAAAAGAAAGAGCGATACCGTTTTTGTCCTCTAAAGTAGAGAAGGTGAGATTTAAGTCATCAATCAGGGAAAGTTCAGGCTTGGTAAGGTCTACCCCTACCCGGAGGATACTTTTTTCTCCCTGCTGGAGCAAGAGCACCATTTTTTCTTCCTCTTTTTCCCAGGAAAATTGATAAACTTCCTCCTGCCATTTACCTTCTCCTTCTATTATCCAGTGAGCCCAAGAGAAAGAGTTACAAAGCAACACGGACAGTCCAAGAGCGATAAAAATAAAGATTATTTTTTTCACCAAAATTCCTCCTTTATCTACTTCTCAACATCTCTATCACTAAAAATATCCCCAGTAAAGCAGCTATTCCAAAACCTAAAATTCCCAGAATACCCATAGCTCCAGGCCGGGGAGAGCTGATATATATCAGGGAAGAGCCAATGAGTAAAGACCCTAAAATGACTGAAAGAGAAAGGCGGTTACTTACCCGGTCTAAGCGACGATTCAAATTCTTTAAGTCTTCACTCTCCATCTGGAAGCGAATTCTTCCTCTGGATACCTCTTCTGATAACTCCTGGGCTTTGTCAGGAAAATTAGCCAGTAATTTTTGCCAGTCAAAAAGATAGTCAGTAACTTTCTCTGACAATCTCTCCCACCGGAGGCGTTGGGCAAAAGTTCGTTCTAAGGCTTTCTCTAAATAAGGAACTACGGTGAAGTGAGGATCGAGCATCATTCCTGTTCCTTCTACCACCATAAGAGCTCTCATAAGGGAAGAAAGATGGGGAGGGAAACGCAAGCTATGTTTACGTAAAAGATAAAAAAAGTCATTAACCAGGCTGGAAATATTCATTTCCTTTAAGTTAGCAGTTACATATCGCTCTAAAATCTCATGGAGGTCTACCCGGAGAGTAAGAGGGGATTCAACTGGAGAGAGCAAAAACTCGTCTTCTAAAATATCTACCACTCTTTTGGTATCTTTCCGCAATACAGCGAGCAACATTCTTTCCATATTTTCCCTGGTTCTCTCATCCACCGTTCCTACTATTCCAAAGTCTAAAAAAACTAATTCTCCAGTTTCTTCTCTAACCATTATATTGCCAGGATGAGGGTCAGCATGAAAAAAACCGTCTTCAAAAATCATTTTGAGAACTGCCTCTGCTCCTCGACGGGCTAAAAATGGACCATCTATCTGAAGCTGTCCTTTTTCTGCCATCTGAGAGAGATTAAAGCCTTCGATCAATTCCAGGGTCAAAACCCTGGTAGTGGTGTACTCATCAAAAACCCGGGGAATGTAGACTCCTTCAAAATCAGAAAAATTTTCTCGAAATCGGCGAGCATTCACTGCTTCATACAAAAAATCTATTTCTCTCATCAAACTCTTCTGGAACTCGGTTACCATTTCTGAGAAAGTGAGAGGAGCAAAAGAAGTTAACCGGTCAGCCAAATTGGCTAAATAAAAGAGGATTTCCAGGTCGGAAATAACTTTTTCTTCCACCCCGGGTTTTTGAACCTTTACTGCTGCTTTATTTCCATCTTTCAAAACTGCTCGGTGCACTTGAGCTATAGAAGCAGAAGCAAGAGGCGCAGGGTCAAATTCGGCAAAAATTTCCTCGATAGGTTTCTTAAGCTCCTGTTCTACTACTTCCCGTATTTCGAGGAAACTCACCGGAGAAGTCTGGTCTTGTAGCTTTCTCAATTCTTGACAATATTCTTCGGGTAAAAGGTCCGGGCGAGTGCTCAGAATTTGCCCCAGCTTTATAAAAGTAGTTCCCAGCTCTTCAAAAGCCAAACGCAGGTTTTCCTGCGGAGTACGCTTAGTAGTCTCTTTTTGGAAAAGAGGAAGAGTGAGCTGTTCGGGAAATTGAGAGCGGCGAAAAAGATATAGGAAGCCATATTTGCGAAAAACCCGGATAATTTCCCGCACCCGACGAAAATTCCTGATATGACGGCGACCAAAAGGAATCATCTGTTACCTCGCTATAAAAGCTTTAATACTATTTTACCAGATATTGATTCCTTTTTACGCTTAATTTATTTAAAGTTGTTAACACTGAGGAAGGTTTTTCTTCCCCAGTAGCTTTTACTTTTTGTCTAATTTCCAAGGATGAAAATGTCTAAAGTTTCCGGTTTTATTAAAAATTTTGTCTGGTATCTTTTAATTAAGTCTTAAAAAAGAGAGGGATAAAAAATAGTCACGATAAAAACCCTCAAAAGACAGAAATACTTAATAATAATGATTCTTCCCTTTGTAATCTGGCTTGTTATTTTTAGATACCTTCCCCTATGGGGCTGGATTACAGCCTTCCAAAATTATAAACCCGGTGTTCCTCTATTTCAACAACAATGGGTAGGCTTGAAGTATTTCAAGGAGATGTTTAGCGACCCTGAGTTCTATCTGGTTATGAGAAATACTCTGGCTATGAGTCTTCTGGGGCTTATCTTTGGTTTTCCTCTGCCCATCTTTCTGGCTCTTTTAGTAAACGAGATAAGAAATGAATCCTTCAAAAGAACGGTACAGACTATCTCTTACCTCCCTCATTTTGTGTCCTGGGTAATTGTAGCAAGTATAGTTCATGCTATGCTTGCTCCTGACGGAGTTATTAATTACCTGCTCATACAAATAGGTCTTATCGAAGAGCCTATACTTTTTCTGGGAGAACCCAGATACTTCTGGTGGATTGTAGTATTTGCCGATTTATGGAAAGAATTAGGCTGGAACACCATAATTTATCTTGCTGCTATTGCCGATGTTAATCCTGCGCTATATGAAGCAGCAGAAATAGACGGAGCAGGCAGGTTCAAAAAAATGCGGTATATTACTCTTCCCTGCATAATGCCTGTGGTTACGGTAATCCTTATCCTCTCCATAGGAAATATCATAAATATTGGATACGAAAGACAATTCTTGCTCCGGACACCTGCAGTAAGAGAAGTTTCTGAAGTTATCGACCTTTATGCTTTAGATTATGGAATTAGAGCGGGAAGATTTTCTTTTGGAACTGCAGCAAGTATGTTCAAATCGGTGGTTAGCTTAATCTTGGTATTTTCTGCCAACAGATTGAGTAAAAGAGTTTCAGATTATAGAATTTTTTAAGAGGAGGGATTAGAAATCACTACTAAATCTTTTTCTTCAAGAGATAAGGTCTTTGATATAGTAAATTACATTATAATGACCTTGCTCGCCATAATAACTCTTTATCCTTTTTTATATGTACTGGCAGTATCCTTAAATGACCCTTTTGATACTATAAAAGGCGGGATTGTTTTATTGCCAAGGGTATTCACCCTGGACAACTACAAAGAAATCTTTAACTACCCTTTAATAGGGCAGGCTACTTTAATATCAACCTTGAGAACTGTCATCGGAACTGGTACAAGTGTGTTATCTACAGCGATGGTGGCCTATGTTCTCAGCAGAAAAGATTTTTTTGCCCGACGAAGCCTCACAGCTTTATTTGTGATTACTATGTACGTAGGGGGAGGATTGGTACCCGAATTCCTTCTTATTAGAAATTTAGGCCTGATGAACAATTTCCTGGTCTACATTCTCCCCGGTCTTATCAATCCCTTTAATCTGATTGTTATGAAAGCTTTTATTGAGGGTCTTCCTACTGAATTGCAGGAGTCAGCAATGTTAGACGGAGCTAACGATTTTGTCATATTTTTTAGAGTAGTTCTTCCTTTGTGCCTTCCTGTTCTGGCTACCATTGCTCTTTTTGTAGCAGTGGGACATTGGAATTCTTGGTTTGACACTTATCTTTACTGTGGAGGGAACAAAAACTTAACCACTTTGCAATATGAGCTTCAAAAGATTCTCGCTAACGCTGCGGCATCTTCTACTACTATTGACTATTATAGCACCCTTGACCCTACAAAGACTATGAGAGTAACACCTCAATCTCTTAGAATGGCTATGACCATTGTAACTACCCTTCCTATTGTAGTTGTTTATCCTTTCCTGCAAAAATACTTTATAAAAGGTATGACTTTGGGGGCGGTAAAAGAGTAAAAGAAGAAAGGAGGTGGAAAAAGCCACCAGTAGTTCTTCGCTCCCTGTAAAAGGGAAGTAGCGGTAATTTTATTGTTTGACCCCGAGTAAAAAATAAAAATTAAGGAGGAAAACGAAGTGAGAAAATTAACAGGTCGGATTTTAGTGATGGCTCTGGTTTTAAGTTTTTTTGCCGGTATAACTTTTAGTTCTGCAAAAGCTCAAGAGGAATTAATTAAACCTCTCACTCCTACCGCTGAAGCTGGAAATCCTGCAACTCTTAAAGTATATATTGGAGAAGTTAATCCCAATGACGACCAATTTAAAAGTCCAGTATCTCAAAAAATAAAAGAACTGACCGGGATAACTTTAGAGATAGAATACGCTCCCAATCAGGCAGCAGTGAGGGATAAAATTCAAATCATGGCGGCAAGCGGAGACTATCCTGACTTAGTATATGCCAAAGGAGATCTATCTCTTTTAAAAGACGCAGGTGCGCTAATCCCCTTAGACGAGCTGATTGAAGAATATGGACCGAATATCAAAGCTGCATACGGAGATAATTTAAAGAGGTTAAAATGGAGTCCGGAAGACCCCCACATTTATTGCCTGGGAATAACCACTGACAATGACGTAACACTGGATGTTACTGGCGGGTTCATGCTTCAACATAGAATGGTGATGGAGCTTGGTTATCCCGAGATTAGAACCCTGGAGGACTTTGAAAATGCCATAAAAAGCTACTATGAGAAACATCCTGATACCAATGATATGCCTACCATTCCTCTTACTCTCTGTGCTGATGACTGGAGAATGCTCATAAGTGTAACAAACCCGGCTTTCCAGGCTACGGGAGCTCCTGATGATGGAGAATTATATGTAAATCCTGAAACTTTAGAGTGCATACTTCATTACAAAAGGCCCATAGAAAAGGAATACTTCAGGTGGCTAAACCACATGTGGAACAGCGGGCTTCTGGATAAAGAAACTTTCATCCAGAAAGAAGACACTTATAAGGCCAAAATAGCCAGCGGAAGAGTCTTGGCTCTAATAGACGCAGGCTGGGCAGTAGGAGAACCGTTAACAGCTCTGAGAAGAGCCCAGGAATATGACAAAATGTATGGATACTATCCTGTAACTGTTTCTAAAGAAATCAAACAAGCTCCGCCTGACGTACGAGCAGGGTATACTGGTGGATGGGGAATAGCTATTACCAAGAGCTGTAAAGACCCGGTAAGAGCGATAAAATTCTTAGACTGGATGTGCACTGAAGATGCTAATATTTTGAGACAGTGGGGGATAGAGGGAACACATCATACCTATATAGATGGTAAGAGAGTTTTCTTGCCTGAAGTTGAAGAAGCAAGACACAATGACCCATATTTTGGTAGAAAAACGGGAATTGGCCTATATGTATATCCCTGGCCGAGATTTCCCAATTATTACATTGACTCTACAGGAAATCCGGTGGTTCCAGACACTAGAAAAGAAGATATAAGGAAAAACTATACTGATTTAGAAAAAGAAGTCCTCAAAGCTTATAATGCGGAAATATGGAAAGACTTGTTCCCCAAACCAGAAGAATATCCAGTTAAGACCTGGGGAGCTCTGTGGATGTATCCTACACCCGATGAGGATATGAGAGCCATAGGTAATAGGCTTATGGAACACGTCTTGAGAACTATACCGAAAGTAGTTATGGCTCCGGCTGAGGAATTTGATAAGGAATGGGATGACTTTCTTAAAGGGTTAGACGATTTAGGTGCAGAAAAATACGAAAAATATATGACCGAGCAAGTAAAGAAAATGGCGGAGTTCTGGAGTGAGTAAAATGTAGGCATGCTCCTGGAGGGCGGGGAAATTTCCCCGTCCTTTTTCGTTTTAAAGTGTTAAAATCAAGATGGTTAAGTCTGAAAGGAGGCTAATATATGAAATTTACCGATGGATACTGGAGGCTAAAGGAAGGGGTACAAGCTTTTTATCCCGCTCAAGTTTATGATTATGAGATTAAAGATAAATCCATAATCATTTATGCACCTTTCACTATAATCCACAGTAGAGGGGAAACTCTGCAAGGGCCTTTATTCGAAATTCATTTTTCTTCTCCCTTTCCTGAAGTTATTCAAGTGAAGGTTTATCACTTTAAGGGAGGAATTAATAAAGGTCCGGATTTTCCTTTATTCAGTGATGAGAGCTACTCTCCAGAAATTAGAGAGGAGGAGGACTATCTAATATTAAAAGCAGGCAGACTGAGAATAAAAATAAATAAAAAAGGATATTTCTCCTTCACTTTCTACGATGAAAATAAAGCCTTAACAGGTTCAGGTTTCAAGCATTTAGCCTATATTATCGATGAAAAGAAGAATACCTATATGAGAGAACAACTATCTCTTTCTGTGGGGGAATTAGTTTATGGATTAGGAGAAAGATTTACTCCTTTGATTAAAAACGGTCAATCAGTAGAAATGTGGAATGCCGATGCAGGAACTACATCACAGTTAGCTTACAAAAACATCCCTTTTTATATCACCAACAGAGGATATGGAGTTCTGGTGAATCACCCTGAACTGGTATCCTTTGAAATAGCAGCGGAGAATGTAGAAAGAGCGCAATTCAGCGTTGCTGGAGAATACCTGAATTATCTGATCATCAATGGACCCACCCTGGAAGAAACTCTGGAAAATTATACTCGCCTTACAGGAAAACCTTCTCTTCCTCCGGCCTGGTCTTTTGGGCTCTGGCTTTCTACATCCTTCACCACTAACTATGATGAGGAAACGGTAACCAGTTTTATAGAGGGAATGAAAGAGAGAAATATCCCCCTCCACGTTTTTCATTTTGATTGTTTCTGGATGAAAGAATATCAGTGGGTAGATTTTGAATGGGATAAAAGAGTGTTTCCTGACCCTCAAGGGATGCTTAAAAGGCTGAAAGAAAGAGGTTTAAAAATATGTGTCTGGATAAACCCCTATATAGGGCAAAAATCTAAACTTTTTGAGGAAGGGAAAGAAAAGGGATACCTTTTGAAAAAGCCCGATGGAAGTGTATGGCAAACTGATGCCTGGCAACCGGGAATGGGAATTGTAGACTTCACAAATCCATCAGCCCGCAGGTGGTATTCCGATAAATTAAGAGAGCTAATAAAGATGGGAGTGGATACTTTTAAAACCGATTTCGGGGAAAGAATCCCTCTGGACGTAGTTTATTATGACGGTTCAGACCCTTATAAGATGCATAACTATTATACTTATCTTTACAACCAGACTGTATTTGAAACATTGAAGGAAGAGCTGGGGGAAGAGAATGCTTTGGTATTTGCCAGGTCTGCTACAGTGGGAAGCCAAAAGTTTCCTGTCCACTGGGGAGGAGATTGTTTAGCTACTTATGAATCGATGGCTGAAACCTTAAGAGCCGGGCTGTCCCTGGGGCTATGCGGATTTGGATTCTGGAGCCATGATATAGGGGGGTTTGATAGCTCAACCACGCCTGACCTGTATAAAAGGTGGGTGGCTTTTGGACTTTTATCCTCTCACAGCAGACTTCATGGAAACAATGCCTATAAAGTACCATGGTTATATGATGAAGAAGCAGTAGAAGTATTGAAGTTTTTTATAGAATTAAAATGTTCTCTTATGCCCTATTTATGGAAAGAGGCCTGGGAAGCTAAAGAAAAAGGTATTCCCATGCTCAGAGCTATGGTTTTAGAATTTGAGGAAGATCCTACCTGCCACTATTTAGACAGGCAATATATGTTAGGAGATTCTCTATTAGTAGCGCCTGTATTTTCAGAGGACGGAGAAGTAGAATATTACCTCCCCGCAGGTATCTGGACCAATCTTATAACTAACGAAAAGAAAGAAGGGGGGAGATGGTACAGGGAAAAATATGATTATTTTAGCCTTCCTCTGATGGTTAGACCCCATAGTATTATTGCCATCGGGGATAGAAAAGATGTCCCTGATTATGATTATACTTCCCGGGTAGTTCTCCACGTTTTTGAATTAAAAGAGGGAAAGGAAGTAAAAACCTGGGTAATAAACCAGAAAGGAGAGGTAGAATTAGAGCTAAGCATAATAAAAGAGGGAAATAAAATCTCTATAAATATAGAAAAGGGTTACAATAAAGAATTTAAGATATTCCTGAATGGAATCTCTCAGGTGGAGAGAGTAATAAATGGTTCTTTCGCCAGGGAAGAAAAAGGCACCTTTATTATTCCTCAAAAAGAGTGTAATAACATAGAGGTGATATTAAAGTAAAATGGGGTAGATTTTGAACCCCTCCGGGAATCTCTTTCTAATTAGGACAAGGGCAGAAAAATTTAGTTCTGAGTACCGGGCAGATGTTTTCAAAAAGCGAAGTCAAACATAGAGAGGACTACTATGGTGCAAGATAACAGAAAAAAGATTAAAAATTATACTGGAGCTTCCCCCCCCTCAGCAATTCTAAACTCCTGATAGGAAAAAATAACCGGAGAAATAGAAAAGCGGCTTAAAAAAGCGAGACTGCTACAGAGTAGCTCTCGTGATCTCCACCTGACGCAATATTCCTTTGTGCCACAGGCTATTCACTTTATTGATAGGAAAGCTTCTACTGGCGGAGGAGGCGGGACTCGAACCCGCATCGCCTTTCAGCTTACCGGTTTTCAAGACCGGCTCCTTGCCAATTGGGACACTCCTCCTCGCTTATTATACTTTAAAAAGGGGGTGCTCTTCAACTCCTGACCATAGAGTGATAAGCGTCTTCTATAAATCTCTGCACCTTCATTCCGTCTTCTACAGTGGCTCCCCGGGCTTCTCTTCCGGCAAGACGCAATAAAAAGTCATGAGCGCAAGCCACGTGGGCATTTATCCACCCTACCGGGAATTTCCCCGGAAGAGCAAAGGGAGGAGGAAATTGAGAGATGCACTCCAGAGCTTTAAATCCTCTATCTCCTCCTAAGGGAGAAGCTTTATCTTTTAAGTCGTAGACTGCAAGATAATTAGGTTGCATGGAGTTATAGCGGATAGCGCCCTTCTTCCCCTCTATTTCTAACCTCAGCTCATCGGCACTTCCCGTGGATATCCGGCTACTTTCTATGCTCCCTTCACCACCACCGGCTAAGTCAAAAAGAACCACTGACCAATCATCTACTTTTATTTCTCTTCCTTTTCTTTCAGGGATAAAAGTTCTTCCCCAGGAAGCTTTAAGGTGGGGTTCTTCTCCCCCTAAGTAAAAGAGGAGGTCTACTAAATGAGACCCCAAATCCAGAAGCGCTCCTCCTCCAGAGAGCTTCCGATCTAAGCGCCAAGTCAGGGGGCGCTCCGCATCCAAGTAGCCAGAGTGAAGATATAAAGCCCGGAAGCGAAGAATTTCTCCTAAAAATCCTTCTTGAATTAGCTCTTTAGCTCGCCAGAGAGCCGGAACAAAACGATTCTGGAAAACTACCCCTAAGGGAACATTCTCCTCTTTTACCACTCTCTCTATTACCTCAGCTCCTTCTAAGTTAGAGGAAAGAGGTTTATCGCAGTAGATAGCTTTCTTCGCTCGGGCTGCTTCTTCTACCACCTCTCGGTGCAAGGCATTAGGAAGAGCAACCACCACGATATCGATGTCCTCTTGAGCTATAAGCTCCGAAAAAGAAGAAGTGGCCAAAGCCACACCGGTTTCTTCTTTAACTTTTTGGGCCGTTTCCGGGCGAGAGGTAGCTATTCCTCGAATTTCCGGAAGATAGGGAAGATCGTGATAGCAATAAGGAGCGGAAGAGAAAGCCAGAGCATGCACCCGACCAATAAAACCAAATCCCACTATGCCTATTCCTATCTTTTCCATTTATTGAGTCTCAAATTGGGGAGTTATAGATTTTAACCCCCTGAGGTAAGGCCGGAGGGCTTCGGGAATAGTTACTGTCCCATCCTCTTCCTGATAATTTTCTAAAATGGCTACCAAGGTTCTCCCTACTGCCAGTCCTGAGCCATTTAAGGTGTGAACGTATCGCATTTTACCTTCCTTATTGCGAAAGCGGATATTAGCTCTCCGAGCCTGGAAATCTTCAAAATTGCTGCAGGAGGAAATCTCTCGGTATCTATTCTGGGAGGGAATCCACACTTCGATATCGTAAGTCTTGCTGGCAGAAAAGCCTAAATCTCCAGTGCATAACGCCACTACCCGGTAGGGAAGATTAAGAATTTGCAACACTTCTTCCGCATCTCGAAGGAGAGATCCTAACTCTTCATAGGAATTTTCAGGAAGAGCGAATTTCACCAGTTCTACTTTGTTGAATTGGTGCTGACGGATTAATCCTCGTACGTCTTTTCCATAAGAGCCTGCTTCTCTCCGAAAACAGGCGCTGTAGGCTACATAATACAGAGGAAGTTGTTCCTCCCGGAGAACTTCTTCGGAGTGTAAATTAGTAACCGGGACTTCGGCCGTGGGAATAAGATGAAGGTCATCCTGACAGTGATAGAGGTCTTCATAAAATTTGGGCAGCTGTCCGGTACCAATCAGAGATTTAGTATTAACTAAAAAGGGAGGAAATACCTCCCGGTAATGGTGTTTTTGAGTATGGAGGTCTAACATAAAGTTAATGAGTGCTCGCTCTAAAAATGCCCCTTCTCCTTTTAATACTGTAAAGCGAGAAGAGGCAATTTTTGCTCCCCGCTCAAAATCCAGAATATCTAATCCTTCTCCAATTTCCCAGTGAGGACGGGGAGTGAAGGAAAAATCTCGGGGTTCTCCCCATCGCTTTACTTCTTGATTATCATTTTCATCTTTCCCCACCGGGACGGTAGAATGGGGAATGTTGGGAATGAAGAGCAGTTTCTCTTTCCATTGTTCTTCAATCTCCCGGAGTTTTTCCTCTTCCTCCTTTATTTTCCCTGCTATTTTCTCTCCTTCTCGGAGTGCATCTTGAGGGTCTTGGCCTTCTCTTTTTAGAGAAGCTACTAAACGGGAAATCTCGTTTCTCTTCTGACGTAAAATATCCACCTCTCGCTGCACAGTGCGTCTTTTTTCATCCTCGGAGAAAAGTTCCTCCAGGATTTCAGAATCCATTCCTCTTTTTTGTAGAGCTTCTTCTGTGGCTTCCTTGTTTTCTTTTATCCATTTCCAGTCTAACATTTTTATTTTCCTCTCATCCTTTAATTACTCCTAAGGGACGGGCATAAACTACTTTTTTGGAAATTCCCGCTTTTTCTACCACTTCTACCACTTCTCCCACATCTTTGTAAGCTTCGGGAATCTCTTCTCGCAAGGTGGCTTTACTTTCTGCTCGAACCAGAACCCCTCGCTCTTTCAACTCCCCGGCGATGTCTCTTCCTTTAGAACGCCGGTCGGCTTCAGAACGGCTCATTACCCGACCTGCTCCATGGCAGGTGGAACCAAAAGTTTCTTGCATAGCTAACTCCGTCCCCACGAGAATATAGGAACCAGTTCCCATATCTCCGGGAATCAAAACTGGTTGTCCCACTTTCCGGTAGTGAGGGGGAAGAAGGGGGCTACCGGCGCTGAAAGCCCGGGTAGCACCTTTGCGGTGGACACAGAGTTTCATCTTTTTTCCTTCCACTTCATGCTCTTCCCATTTAGCAATATTGTGGGCTACGTCATAGAGAATGGACATTCCTAAAGCAGGGGCAGATTTTTGAAATACTTGCTCAAATACTTCTCGTACCCAGTGGGTAATGAGCTGACGATTAGCCCAGGCAAAGTTGGCACTGCAAGCCATAGCTTCAAAATACCCTCTCCCTTCTGGAGAGTCGCAGGGGGCACAAGCTAATTGACGGTCGGGAACGCTTATACCATAACGGCTCATAGCTTTTTGCATTTCCTGCAGATAATCAGTGCATACCTGATGTCCTAAACCTCGGCTTCCGGTATGCACCATAATAATGACCTGTCCAGGGAAAAGTCCAAAAGCTTCTGCTAAATCAGGGCGAAAAACTTGCTCTACCACTTCTAATTCTAAAAAATGATTTCCTGAACCTAAACTTCCTAACTGGTCTTTCCCCCGTTCCCGAGCTTTAGTGCTCACCGCCTCGGGGTTGGCGCCTTCCATAGCTCCTCTCTCTTCTATGTTTTCTTCATCTTCCCCGAAGCCAAAACCCCGGCTGATGATATAGCGCGCTCCTTTTTCCATAACTTTTTCTAGCTCGGGGATAGAAAAAGAGAGCTTACCTTTGGAGCCCACTCCCGAGGGGATATGACTAAAAAGAAGGGAGAGAAGCTTCTCCATATGGGGTTTTACCTCTTCTTCGGTGAGATTGGTTTTTATCACCCGTACTCCACAGTTGATGTCAAAACCCACTCCTCCCGGGGATATAACTCCCCCTTTTTCCTCGGTGGCTGCCACCCCACCAATGGGGAAGCCATATCCCCAGTGGATGTCAGGCATAGCTAAAGAACGTCCTACAATACCCGGAAGGCAGGCTACATTAGCTACCTGCTCCGGGGCTTGGTCTTTGCGGATGGCAGAAATCATCTTTTCACTGGCATAAATCATGCCATCGGTGAGCATTCCCTTTTTGTAAGTTCTGGGAATTAACCACCGCCAGTCGTCTACTTTTTGTAACGGTCCTTTCCAGGCCTCAGCCATGGTATAAGTCCTCCTTTTCAAATATCAAAATAAACCTGGGCTCGCCAGAGCTGGGGCTCTACTTCCTCTACCTTTACTTCATAGTAAGTACAGGCTTTGACCACCCGCTGAATATGATGTTTTTTAGGATCGAGAGGTTCTCCTTCCACCTGAGCTTTAAGGTAATATTGTCCTAATTCCTGAATATTAAATTGTTTTAACACTACTTCCTCAGCTTCAAAAAGATAAAGAAGCTCATTGAGCCAGGTGACCAGCAGGTCTTCATAATCACTTCCCTCTACCTCTACCTGGGTGGTAAACCCCCCGTCCACTTCTTCTACGCTACAGATGAGAGAAAACATTCCCAAAGCAGCATTAGCAAATAATTCTTCTTTGGTTTTCCCCCAGGCTACTAATCCCACATCAGCAGTATGGTCTAAAATTTCGAATTTATCCATTTTTATCCTCTAAACGGCTATAAAGGGGGTATCCCCCTTTATAATCCCCTTTCTTTTTTGTCATTCCGGCATAACCCCCTCAAAGATAAAAGCTGA
>DAOSVE010000118.1:0-3899 GCA_035593465.1 Candidatus Atribacteria bacterium
TGGTTGTAAAAGGGATTCTTTCAACAATTTAGAATAAGGATGCAATGGTTTTATTTCTCAGGTTATAAGGATATTTCTCCAGGTTGAAACCAATGGATCTTTGATCAATTTCATCAGGAAATGCCCAGGGGAAATCCTTATACCAGGATCTGACGTTTGGGTTTTTGTTGGTAACTTCGATAAAAGTTTCTGTGTCTAAGTCCATAAGCAAATCTAATTCGTTTCTCTCCATTGCCATCGCTTTAGCAGTAGACGTATTGTAAAAAACACTCATTATATATTCGGGACCTGGTTTACCTGTAATTACTCCAGCGGAAGTTCTTTGCCAATCCTCTCTTCTCTCATATAGCGTCCAATAGCCTGAGGGATCAGCATTCTTTAAAACATAAGCTCCTAAAGAAATTGGGGGATAGAAATTATCTACAAGGGGATCAGTCACGTTTTCCCAGTAATGCTTCGGCATCATGTATAGAGCATCAAATCGGAATACAAAATAATAATGGAATCGGTTATTTGGCTCTTTTAATTTAAAAATAACCGTATAATCGTCTGGTTTACTCACACTCTCTACATATTGATTTAGCTCTGCGCTCCATCTCATCCCCGGAGTTTTCATTAAATATTCAACAGTGAATGCTACATCGTCTGCTGTAAACTCAACTCCATCACTCCAGTATATTCCTTTTCTGAGCTTCGCAGTCATTTGGGTATAGTCTTCATTATAGATAGGTTCTTCTTCTGCTAAAGAGTTTATCCACTCACCAGTAAGTTGATCGACATACCAAAAAGAGTCAGACATAAAAGTTTGTCTGATGTGATTTGGAACAGTAGCCATCCATAAATTATAATTATTTGGATATGAATATCGAGTTATTTGGTCTATTAGGAATATCTGTAGCAATGGTTTGCCCTACAACAATAGCCTGAGAAAAAAAACATCAAACTACAAAAGGTAATTAGTAACAATACCATTATCTTTTTCATTCCCAATTTCTCCTTTTCGATTTAGTTTCCAAAAGCTCTCTTTAACTAACCTCAAATTTCACACCGCTACCAATATTAACCGATTGGTTATTGATAAACAGAATTCAGAATCTTTTTAATCACCTCTCCTTAAAGCTCTTATTAAAGTTTCTGCAACTTTTACATCAGTATAGATTCTTATTTATAGTTAACCGCAAAATCCATTATAATGACTATGAGGAGGAAAAAGACCCCCCTCATAACCCCCCAAAAGCAAGAAACAAAGAAGCAAAATGCTACTGGAAATATTATATAGTATCCCTCAGTACATAGCGACCTTGAGTTTTTGACTTTCGATATAATTTACTTTTTAAAGTTTTTAACCAGTTTTGCGGGATACTATAAAGGTATAAGAAGTTGCTTAGATATTTCTTATTCCTCTCCCATTTTCTCGAGCTTTTCTAAAAGAGGCCATAAAGAAGCCTCCCTATAGTAGTTCTGGCTTGAGTACTGCTGAAGCTTTAATTTTACTTTTTTTCAATAATTGCAAAACGTGATTGGCCTCAGTAAGGGGAAAAACCTCGCTCTTTACCTCCAGGTGAAACTTTTGAGCAAAATCTAAAAGTTCTCTGACATCTCGACGGGTACTGTTGGCCACACTTTTAATACTTCGTTCCCAGTAAAGGAAGGAATAGGGAGTCTCTGGTAAGGGTGTAGAATAAATCCCTGCCATTATCACTTTTCCTCCTCGCTCCAGATAAAGGAGAGCGTTCTTAACTAAATTACCAGCAGGAGCAAATATTATGATAGCATTTAAAGGATTAGGAGGGCGGTCTTCTGATGTTCCTACAAAAGAAGCTCCCAGATCTCGAGCTAAAATCTGGTGTTCAAGACTTCTGGTAAAAACAAATACTTCTACTCCTTCTATTTTTGCTATCTGAGCTACAACATGAGCAGAGGAGCCAAATCCGAAAATACCCAGAGTATCTCCTTTTTTTACTTCACTCATTCGGTAAGCCCGGTAACCAATCACTCCTCCACATAAAAGAGGAGCCAATTCCTCTTCTTTATACCCCTCCGGTAGTCTATATACTGCTTCTTTTGATGTGGCTACGTATTCAGCATACCCTCCCGGAACATCATAACCAGTGAAAAGAGCACTCTCACATAAATTTTCTCTTCCTTCCTGACAGAAGCGACAATTCCCACACACCCGGTTTAACCAGGGAACTCCCACCAATTCCCCCGGTAATAGGTCTTTTACCCTTTCCCCTACTTCTTCTATTATCCCCACTATCTGATGGCCAGGAACGAGAGGCAAAAGGTGAGGTGGAATTTCTTTCTCTACAATGTGGAGGTCAGTGTGACAAACTCCGCAGGCTTTAATCCGGATTAAAACTTCTTCTTTCTGGGGTTGTGGAATAGGAAGGTCATAAGTTAAAAGAGGGTTGGTTTCTATAGGAGCAGGTTTTTCCAGTACTAGAGCTTTCATTGTTTTGTTTCCTTAAACCATTTCCAGGTCTGGCTAATTCCTTCTTCTAAAGAAAAAGAAGGAGTCCAACCCAGAGTTTCTCTGGCTTTTTCCGAGCAAAGAGCAATACGGTTTATTTCTCCTTTTCTTTCTTCCTCAAATATCACCTGGAAATCTCTTCCGCTAACTTTTTTCAAAAATTCTACCAGCTCTAAAACACTGGTTTCTTTCCCTGTTCCTAAATTATATACTCCTGATACAGAAAGAGCTAAGAGATTGGCCTTTGCTATATCCTTTACATAAACATAGTCTCTAGTTTTTCGCCCATCACCAAAAATGATGCAAGGTTCACCTTTAATTATCCGGGAGATAAAGATAGCAATAACTCCTGCTTCTCCTCGAGGGTCCTGGCGTGGACCATAAACATTACCGTAGCGCAGAGCCACAAAATCCAGGCCTTGTACTTTATGATAGTAGTTAAGGTATAGTTCTACCGAACGTTTGGCCACTCCATAAGGAGAAAGAGGGAGAGTAGGCATGTCTTCGTGAGCAGGAGGTGTTTCCACTTCTCCATAGATAGCTCCCCCGGTGGATGCAAAAATGAATTTTTTAACCCGGTATTTAACACTCAACTCTAAAAGAGAAATGCTTCCCAGGATATTCACCTGAGCATCAAAAAGAGGCTCCTCTGTAGAACGGCGCAAATTAATCTGTGCAGCATGATGGTTAACATAGTCAGGTCTTTCCCGGGAAAATATTTCCTCCATATCAAGTGGAGAAGTTATGTCTCCTTCATAAAAAGTCACCCCTGGGGGTAGATTCTCTCTTTTACCAGTAGAGAGATTATCCACTACTACTACCTCAAAGCCCGAGGCAAGATAGGCTTCCACTATATGAGAGCCGATAAAACCTGCTCCCCCGCTCACAAGTACTTTAGCCACATTATTTCTCCTTTTGTTCTTATTACTAATATAAAAGCACAAAATCTATCTCAAATAAACCCCCTCTGGAGTAAATTAGTCCAGGAGAAAGCTATTATAGCTCCCCTGAAGAGAGACTTTTTCTGTACAGAGAGAAAAATTACAAAAGCTTTTGTAACACCGCAATTTATAGTTAACCGCAAAATCTATTATAAAGACTATAAAGGGGTGCTCCTCTTTATAGTCCCCCAAAAAAGATAAAGGAAAAAGATAAGAAACTTAAAAAAAAACAAAAACTACTGGTGGGAAAATATCCACCAGTATGCTGAGAAAAAAGCAGTCTGCGACGCAAGATTAGGAAAACTTAAAAAACAAAAGAAATAAAGGCCATAGAGAAAGACAAAGTCTTTCTCTATGCGTAGCGACCTTGAGTTTTTGACTTTCGATATAATTTACTTTCTAAAGTTTTTAACCAGTTTTGCGGGATACTATAATAGACGCTCTCTATAAGTGAGAATTGGGGAAAGAAGTAAGTGATAATATAG
>DAOSVE010000119.1:0-3871 GCA_035593465.1 Candidatus Atribacteria bacterium
GCAACGGACTTCTAATCCGTAGGTTGGGGGTTCAATTCCCTCCAGGCGCGCCAAGGCTTTACAGAGCCATTTTCGCCTTCCCTACCCTCTCTAAAAAACCCCTGAGTCCGACGACTATAAGAAGATGCTTAATGATTGTTGTATTTGTGTTCTTCAGCTACAATACTCCCTCTATTGAAAAACTAACTCCAATTTTGATAGGAGTTCTTCAAAGGAATATTCAGAGCTCTTATTAACATTTTTAAACGAATAAACACAGCAAGCAATTCCATTGCTTTTTGCTTCACCTAAAACTTTCTTGGTAAAATGTTTGGCTATTAAAATGCCAGCTTTACATTCACTTTTGATTTCATCGATATAGTTTCTCAATTGCCTCACATCGATAACATTTGCATTTTCCGTTTTAACCTCGATAATAATTTTTCTTGATATACCTATTGGTTGTGCATCTTTTATGAGGAGATCTATATGCCCTTCAGGTAAGGCTTTTTCCCCAAGTATTTCAAAATCATTTCCATTTAAATCATTCATTCCCATACCATCGAAAAATTTTTGCAATTTGTTTGCGTCTGAGAGATGGTGACGAATTAATGATTGAAGTATTAACTCTTGAAATTTAAATACTTCAGGTATATTTTGGGAATTTTTGTCCCAAGTAAATTTTGGTATAAAAACTTCTTTATTTTTAAGATCTAAATAGCTAACAGTTTCAGTATATACCTGACTTTGACAGTTTCTCCCTCTTTTTAACTCCTTCAATCTCTGAAACCCTTGATACATCTATATTCTATTTTTCTATTTCTCATTTTTTCTTTATTTTGTAGTGGCATTATTTTGTGATGTTTTTATGTTTTTCTATTGACATTAGGTATTGTATATAGCTATTATGTAGTAAAAGAGAGAGAAGAGGGGTAGAAGAATGTTCATCAAAAGAACCAGAGGGGGAAGTAAAGAAAAACCCATTTATTATCTCCAGTTAGTACAATCCTATAGAGATGAATCAGGTAAACCCAAACATAGAGTAATATGCACTTTAGGAAGAGAAGAAGACTTAATAAACTCTGGAACTATAGATTCCTTAGCTCAGAAATTTGCTGATCTATCAGATAAGTTTATCCTCCTGGATAAAGAGAAAGATTCCTTGGGATATACCTATCTCTTAGGTCCTCTTCTTATCTGGGATACCCTATGGAAGAGATTGGGTATAGAAGAGATATTAAACCAGGTAAAAAAGAACTATCACATCCAATTTAACTTCCCTAAAGCAGTAAAGCTCATGGTGTTCAATAGATTGATGGATCCTCAGAGTAAACTATCTATAACCACATGGAAAGAAAAGCTCTATGGTCAGGAATTCCAGGAAGTAGAATTACAGCATCTCTATAGAGCTTTAGACCTCTTAGCTGAGAATAAAGAAAAGATAGAGAAAAGACTGGGAAAAAGAACTCTCACTCTCTTTAAGCCGGAGGTAAAGTTAGTATTTTATGACCTTACCACCATCTATTTTGAAAGCCAGATAGTAGATGACTTACGGAGGTTTGGATACAGTAAAGAAAACAGAACTGATTGCACTCAAGTAGTTATGGGATTGGTTTTAAGTGATCGTAATATCCCTTTATGCGAAACACGGCTGTTTAGAACCAAGCGCGCGGAGTAAAAGCGCCAGTAGCGCGGATAATTTGGAGCCAGTAGCGCGCCCATTTAGTACCACCTTAACAAACCAAATCCTGTAGGATTATCTCATGCCACGAAAGTGGTAAATCTTTTTACAGGAGGTTTGATATGTCAAATTACTTAACCTTAGTGCGTGCTGTTTACAGTGGTATAAGTCAACGACAGGTAGCTAAAAGCCACCAGGTATCTCGTAACACGATTGCCCTTGTTCTACAGCATGCCCAAAAGAGAGGATGGCTAACGCTTGCATCATTGGCGTCCATCAGTGAAGAAGAATTTTGCTGTGATTTTCATCTGGCAAAGCCACCTGCCAGGGATCTTTCTTACACCTGGCCAGATTACAATTGGGTTCATCAGGAACTATCCAAACCCTATGTAACTTTGAAACTGTTATGGGAGGAATATGTAGCTCAGTGTGTTCAAAGTGGGAAGCGATACTACATGGAGACTCAATTCCGTCAACACTATCATGAATACGCTCAGCAGTTTAAATCAACTATTCGTTTAGAGCATAAACCGGGTTTGGCGCTCGAAGTCGACTGGGCAGGAACCAAAATTAAGTATTTTGACCAAGAGAAAGTAACTTGGTCAGAAGCATCACTCTTCATCAGTGTTTTACCTTGTAGTCAACTTATCTACGCCGAACCATTCCCAGATCAATCTTTATCCTCCTGGATTTCAGGACACGTCCATGGTTTCCAATACTTTAATGGGGTACCCAAGACTATCATCCCTGACAATCTCAAAACCGGGGTGAAGCAGAGCAACTTTTACCAGCCGGTCATAACTAAAGCTTACCAGGAGATGGCAGACTATTACCAGACTATCATTCTCCCTGCCCGGGTTCGGAAACCTAAAGATAAGCCTTCGGTAGAAAACGGGGTACTCATTTCTTCCAGAAAAATCCTGGCAAAGCTGAGAAACAAGCAAATTCTATCCTTCTCTAACCTGCAAGAGCTTATCAGTGCTGCCTTGGAAGAAATTAACCAAAGCCCCTTAACCGGGAAAAATGAGAGCCGGTGGTCGAGTTATCTGGCGGAAGAAAAAGACTACCTGCTCCCCTTACCTGCTCGTTCATATGAACTTGCAGAATGGAGTCAGGCAAAAGTTCAACCAAATTGCCACATCGCCTTTCAACACAAGTTCTATTCGGTGCCATTTGAATACTTAGGAAAAGAGGTGGATATTCGCTCCACCTCATCAACGATAGAAATATTGTACCAGCATGAGCGCATTGCTTCCCATAAAAGACTCTGGGGAAAGGTAACCTATTCAACGGTCAAAGAACACATGCCTCCGGCCAAAACCTTTTTTACTGACTGGAATGGGGAACGTTTTCTCGAATGGGCAAAGAAATGCGGTCCTGAAACTCAAGCTGTGGTTCAGGCAATTCTGGATAGTGCCGCTATCGAACAGCAGGCCTATCGTTCTTGCTTTGGCTTGCTTGCCCTAAGAGAGGAATACGGTGAGCTTCGTCTGGAACGGGCCTGTCAGCTTACACGGCAAAGGTCCCCTCAGCCAACTTATCGTCATGTAAAAAGCATCCTTAAACGAAATGAAGACCAGTTTTCTAAAGAAACAGGGATTCAGCCCCCAGTGTTGAAAAAAGCTACCGGTTTTCGCAGAGGAGCAAACTATTTTGCCAGGGAGGAAAAAGACCCATGTTAACCCAAGAAACATTAAACAAACTCCGACAGATGAAACTCAACGGCTTGGTTGAAGCCTATCTGGATCAGGAGAGAAACAATAACTATGAAGCTATGTCTTTTGAAGATCGTTTAGGGCTACTTGTGGATTGGGAATTTACCAAAAGACAGCATAATCGATTAGATCGCCTCATCAAGGCGGCAAAATTTACTGACAGCACAGCTTGTATAGAAAACATCGACTATTCCCCTGATCGACATTTAGATCGTAACCTTATCTTGGAATTAGCTTCTTGCAATTACATTCCTCATGCAAGAAACATTGTGATTAATGGAGCAACGGGTGCTGGAAAGAGCTACCTGGCTCAGGCTCTGGGTATTTCGGCTTGCAGACACCATCTCCCAACCAGATATTTTCAACTACCCGACCTTTTAGATGAGCTTCATCTGGCAAAGGCCAATGAACAAGAGCAGTTTATTAAGTTCAAACACCAGCTAGCAAAGATTCCTTTACTTATTATCGATGAATGGCTTCTCTTTCCTATCACAGA
>DAOSVE010000008.1:0-31455 GCA_035593465.1 Candidatus Atribacteria bacterium
GCAAGTTCAACCTGCACTTCATGACGAGTGAGCTGTCATACATAAAGCCATAATACACAAGAAGCCAACACGCAGGCACATAGATTTTTCAAGGGTTTTAGAGTTTAAGAAGGTTCAAAAAGAAAGAGAAACTGTCAAATCAAAAACCCTCTCTTTAGACCATCAAAACCCCCTTATCCATAACCAGCTTTCCATCAAACCTTACTGTGGGATTACGAATTATGCCATCGTTATGGGTTTTAGATTCTATTTTACCACCCATATCCACATTCATACCCAAAGCAATATGCACGGTGCGGAGAGCTTTCTCGTCTTCCAGAACGTTCCCTGTAAGACGTGCCTTTTCATTAGTGCCTATACCCAGCTCCCCAATCCAATAAGCATAGGGGTCAGCCAATTGTTCAAGAAACTGCGAAAGTTCTTCCGCTTCCATCCCTCCTTCTATATTTATCACTTTTCCTCCCTGAATGGTAAGTTTAATCGGTTCACTCAATAACCCCAAAGGTGACATAGAGCCATCAATCACCACTACCCCCTCTACCGATTCCTCTACTGGAGCAATAAAAGCTTCTCCAGCAGGTAAATTACCCCATCTCCCCCGCTCCCGATACAGACCATCATCGGGAGGAATAGCCGGCTTTCTACTTTCCAAACTTAAGCACACATCCGTTCCCTTCTCCGTGTATATTTCTACAAGATTGGTGGTTTCCAAAAGACGGGTTAGCTTCCAGCTCAGTTTTGAAACTTTCTCATAATCGGCAGTCATAGCTCCCACGGTAAGCATATCTTCAGTAATCCCCGGCATGCTGGCTATGCGTACACCTTTTTCTGTCGCTCTCATGCGGGCATGAGTATGGCTCAAACTCATAGTAGTAACAAGAAGCGCTACGTCTACTGAAGCCATAGCTACTCCAATTTCTGGAGGTGGCTCCTCAGCATGATGAGAGCGAGGAACCATCATCAATAAAGTAGCATCCACTCCTAAAGCATGGAGAGCAAAAAGAAAACCTTGAGCAATATCAATTTTACCCGTGTCAGTAATCACTGTCACTTTCTCTTCTTTTCTTACTCCCATACAGTCCCGAACTGCAACCATAGCTCCTTTCATCAAAGGAGTGATTTTCAATTTATCTACCTCCTTACTTTCCTATATCTCTTTTACTCTTTTATCATCACAAGAAGCATCTTCATTCTCTTCTTTGCTCGCAAAGCATGAGGTTCCCGAGAAGGCATAATAATCATCTCTCCTTCCACCAGGCGAAATAATTCTCCAGAAAGGGAAACCTCTCCTTCTCCCTCCAGTATGTATATCAGAGCATCAAAAGGGGCGGTGTGTTCACTTAACCCCTCTCCCTCATCGAAAGCAAATAAAGTAACTGTACCCGTTTCTTTATCCACAATGGTTCTACTTACTACCGATCCCGGTCCATAATCGATTAAATCTCTCAATCTCATTACTCGACGCTTCAGGTCCCTATCTCCAGTAATATCTTCCATGGCTTACCTCTTTACTTTTTAACAAAGTATAGCATAAGAACTTCACCTTCTTTTAATTTCTTTCAAAAATAAGAAAAAAGAGCAAATATACTATTTTTTATAATATAATAATAGAAGGGGGTGAGTTCTTGCCAATCTTTAGAATTTTGGTCGTCGACGATGAAGAATCCTTAAGAGAGATGTTAAAAGAATTTTTAGAAGAAGAAGGGATGCTGGTAGAGCTGGCTCAAAATGGACGAGAAGCTCTAGAAAAATTGCATTCCTTGAGCTTTGACCTGGTTTTACTGGACTTACGCATGCCGGGGATTAGTGGTATAGAAGTCTTACAAGAGATTAAAAAAGAAGAGCCTGAACTACCAGTAATAGTTATTACCGCTTATGGTAGCGTAGATAACGCAGTAGAAACTTTGAAAATGGGAGCTTTTGACTTTATAACCAAACCCTTTAAATTGGAAGAACTACTCAATACTATCTCTCGGGCTTTAGAAGTAGAACGATTAAAGAGAGAGAAACAATATCTCTTAGAGGAAATGCAGGACAAATTTTCCTTTGAAGGAGTGGTAGGCCAGTCTCCTCAGATGAAAGAAGTAATGCGAGTGGCATCATTGGTGGCAAAAACTGATGCCACCGTCTTAATCTATGGAGAAAGTGGAACAGGAAAGGAACTTTTAGCGCGCTCTATCCATCATCAGAGTAATAGACTAGATAAACCTTTTGTAGTAGTAAATTGTGGAGCTATTGCTGAAACTCTTTTAGAAAGCGAATTGTTCGGCCATGAAAAGGGGGCTTTTACTGGAGCACAGGCCAGAAAACTGGGTAAATTTGAGCTGGCTGATGAGGGAACAGTGTTTCTGGACGAAATTGGAGAGATGAGCCCAGCAATGCAGGTAAAAATCCTTCGAGTGTTACAGGAGAAAAACTTTGAGCGGGTAGGAGGAACCGACGTAATCCAGGTAGCAGGTAGATGTACGAATTATAGCCGCTACTAATCGGGATCTAAAGAAAGAAGTACGAGAAGGTAAGTTTCGCGAAGACCTTTATTACCGCCTGAATGTAGTGCCTATCGAGCTTCCTCCTTTAAGAGAACGAAAAGAAGACCTTCCTCTTCTCTGTGATTTTATAATAGAAAAACATACCCAAAAATTACATAAGAAAATCAAGGAGATATCTCCTCAAGCCATGCGCCTTCTCAAGAAATATCACTGGCCAGGAAATATCCGGGAATTAGATAACGTTATAGAACGAGCCATAATTTTAACTGATGATGAAATTATTGGGGTAGAAGACTTACACATTTTTGAAGCTCCCCAAGAACTCCACTGGAAAAGCTTAAAAGAGTTAGAAAAAGATTATATCGAAGAAGTTTTAGAATACACTGGAGGAGATGTAGAGAAAGCTACTCATATTCTGGGCATTTCCCCCGAAGAACTGGAAAAAAGAAAATTTTAGGCGGCAGCTTCGAACACCCAGAACTTGTTACCCAGAAAATTAACCCCCACTGAGAAACCAGTAGCCAAAACCTTACTGGGCAAAACTTGCCAGTTCCACTTACTTTGCAAAATATAAAGCACCAGAAGAGAAACTCCTAACGAACATAAGTTAACTAAAATAAATTTAATTACCTCGATAGCAGTAAATCCCTCCTTCTTTTGAAAAGTCCAGAATTTATTGAAAAAATAGCTATTAACCATCCCGCAAGAATAAGAAATAACCTGTGATACGGTGTAAACCAACCCCAGGTAGTGGTTAAGAATCATAAAAACTCCAAAGTCTACAGCGGTATTCATTATTCCTACCAGATTAAACTTAATAAATTGCCATAGGCCTCTCCAGTAACGAATCAAATTTTTTCCTCTCCTTCTTTTTTAAAACCCATTGTGCTTTCTACTATATAAAGGGGGCGACCCTTAGCCTCTTCATAAATTCTACCTGTATATTCTCCTATAATTCCCAGAGCAAGAAGGATAATCCCACTAACCAGAAGGTTTAAGGTAGTTATCAAGGAAGAAGCATAAAGAGTGCTCTTACCCAAGAGATATTGAAAAAGAACTATCAGAAAAAGCACCAGACTGAAAAGAGAAAGAGGAATACCCACATAAGTGGCTATTTTAAGCGGCTTATCAGAAAAAGAAGTAATTCCGTCCCAGGCTAATTTAAGCATCTTCCGCAGAGGATATTTACTTTCTCCCGCCCACCTCTTTTCTCTTACATATTCCACGCTGGTCTGACGAAAACCCACCCAGCTTACCAATCCCCTTACAAAACGATTCTTCTCTCGAAGAAGTCTTAAAACATCAGCCACTTTTCTGTCTACCAGGCGGAAATCCCCCGTATCTACTGGTATATCTATAGAGGTAGCTCTCTTCAAAAGTCGATAAAAGAAAGAAGCAGTAAACTTTTTAAAAAAACTTTCTCCTTCTCGCTTTATTCTTTTTCCATAAACTACTTCGTATCCTTCTTTCCATTTTTCTATCATGGCCAGAATAACCTCTGGTGGGTCCTGTAAATCAGCGTCAATTACAACTACTGCCTGTCCTTCTGCGTAATCCAACCCGGCAGTGATGGCTATCTGATGGCCAAAATTACGGGAGAAATTAATCAGTCTAACTCTTTCATCTTTCCGGGCTAAATCCTCTAAAATCTCCCGACTTCTATCCTGACTTCCATCATTAACAAAGATAAGCTCATAACTACCTTGAGTAGAATCCATCACCTGTTTTATCCTTCTATAAGTCTCAGGAAGAACTTCCTCTTCATTGTAAACAGGAATAACCACCGAAAAATCAATTTTATTTTTCATATCCATCTCCTTGGTTTTAACTTTAACTTTATTATATCCTCTCAACCGTTACTGGCAATAGGAAAAAAAGTGATGCCCCTATCACCTCCTTCACCACCCTTCCGGAGTGAAAGTGAGCGTAAGGGTGAAAGTTAAATTCCCTCCGTGTCGCCACTCAGGAAGGATTCAGGCTATAAGGGAGAAATCAACTCTCTATAACTCCCAAGAAAAAAGACAAGACTAAAGAGTCAAAATTAACATTGAGGGAAAACACTTCCGCGTGTTATCCCAGAATGTTTATATCACCTTTTCCGTCACCCCGGCAATCTTTAAGCCGGGGTCTATAGTGGTTAAACACTTAGATTCCCAATAAAAGATTTTGGGAATGACACAAAATGGGGAGTCACCTCCGTGTTCGTCACCTAAAAACAAAAAACATAAGGAGCAAAGACCACTGAGAGAGAGAAAGCGTCCCTCAGTGGATTCCCGATTGCTGATTTTGGGAATGACAAAAGAGGGGAGAAAAGAGAAATTCCCTCAGTTGTAGCAAACCTTTTATATAGCCTGTCATAAGTTGTTATTTCTATTATAGTATCCCGCAAAACTGGTTAAAATATTATAAGCTCCTGAGGTTGCTATGGGAAGTAATAGACGAACCCATCAATTATGAAACGTAACTATAAAGAAAGTGTTGCCCAACACCCTTTTTTTATTGGGGATTCACATTTCATAAATTGGTCACAAATTGCTCACTAAAAAGACCCAAAAAGGCTTTATGATTTCCCCCGAAAAAGGAACCAAAAAAATAAAAGGTTAGTATTTTAGAGATGAGTAGTTTAACAAAGTTCAATTTTATCAGTTTATTGACCAGCAAGCTATAATAGTTAATAATCAAAAAAGGAGCAAAAATATAAGTGAAAAAGTTTAATAAAGTCATTTTTCCTCTCATTGTAGTAACAGGAGGAATTTTAGCCGTTTTTCTCTTTTCTCCTCGTTTTTCCTCCTCAGAACAGCAAACCACCGGCACAGCCAATATACCCACTGTCAAAGCAACCAGAGGTACTATTCAGCAAACCGTATCAGAGCTGGGAACTCTTGAGCCCCAGAACCGGGTAGAATTAAAATCAGATGTGAGCGGAGAAGTAGTAAAGATTTTTGCCTGGGCGGGAGAAAAAGTGCAAAAAGACCAGCCACTACTTCAATTAGATTCTACCAAATTAGAAACCTCCCTTCAAAAAGCAAAGGCACAATTAAAGAGTGCTCAGGCAGACCTCAAAAAACTCTTAGCTAAACCTACAGAGGTGGAACTAAGACAGGCCGAAGCCCAGCTAAAAGAAGCCCAAATTGCCTACCAATCAGCCCAAAAAACTCTGGCTAAGAATCAAGAACTGTTTAAGAGTGGTGGTATTTCTCAGGAAGCTCTAGAGCAAAGTAAAAACGATGTAGAATTAAGGGAAGTTCTGTATCTTTCTGCCCAAGCTCAATTTAGAGATGTCAAAGATGGAGCTGATCCAGAAGATATAGAAAAGCTGGAAGCTCAAATCGAGCAAATAGAAGCTGATATAGAATCTATTGAAAGTGATTTAGAAAAATGTACTTTTAAATCACCCATCGACGGCACTCTTCTTGTAGTAGATCCTGAAGAAGGAGATTCAATCATCTCTGAACAGAGAGTGATCGCCATAGGAGACCTCTCCACCATGAAAGTAAAAATATTGATAAATGAAATCGATGTTCCAGAAGTGAAAAAAGGACAAAAGGCTATCGTTACTCTCGACGCTTTCCCTGGCCAGCAATTTGAGGGAGAAGTAACCAGTGTTGCTCCAGAAGGAGAGATAGTAGATAATATAGTAGCTTTTGAAACTACCATAGAATTACCCAACCCCGACAACATTCTCCTATCCGGGATGACTGCCGAAGCGGAAATTATCATTAAAAGTAAGGATAATGCTATTCTCATTCCTCTCGAAGCTCTAGAAGAAAAAGGAGGAAAAGCCTGGGTCTTAGTAAAAGGCCCTGATGGTCAACCTACCCAAAAAGAAGTAAAAGTAGGATTAAGAAATGATACCCAGGTAGAAATTGAAGAGGGGTTAGAAGAGAACGAAGAAGTATTTCTCTCTCTTTCTTCTACTTCTTCTCAATCTAATTTTGGTCCTCCTATGGGTATGCCGGGGGGAAGGTAAAATTAGAGGTGAAAACAATGAATCAACCAGTAATAAAAGTAGAAGACCTGTGGAAAATTTACCAGTTAGGAGAAGTGCAGGTCGAGGCTCTCCGGGGGGTATCTTTTGAGATAGAAGGAGGGGAATTCATCGCCATCATGGGACCTTCCGGTTCAGGAAAATCTACTTTGATGAATATCTTGGGCTGCTTAGACCGTCCCACCAGGGGCCGTTATTTTCTCGATGGCCAAGAAGTATCACAGCTCAATGAAAATCAGCTAGCCCAGGTTCGAAACAAAAAAATAGGTTTCGTTTTTCAGAGTTTCAATCTTCTTCCTCGTTTAACCGCTCTTCAAAACGTGGAACTTCCTTTAATTTATGCTGGACTTTCTCTCCAAAAAAGAAAAGAGCGAGCCATGGAGTCCTTAGAAGCAGTAGGTCTAGAGGAACGAGTTCGCCACTATCCCAACCAGCTTTCTGGAGGTCAACAACAACGGGTAGCTATTGCCCGAGCTTTAGTTAATAACCCTTCCATTATTCTCGCTGATGAACCCACGGGAAATCTGGATACCCGCTCGAGCGAAGAAATAATGCATGTTCTCCAGAAACTTAATCGGGAAGGTAAAACCATAGTTTTAGTTACTCACGAACGGGATATCGCTTCTCACGCCCACCGGATTCTCCATTTCAGAGATGGACAACTAGTAGACAACGAAAACGTAGAACAACCTCTAGAAGCTTTAGCAGTTTTAAAAGAATTAACGGAGGAAAAAGTAGTTGAATCTGTCTGAAACTTTACAAAGCGCTGTTTCGAGCATTCTATCCAATAAACTTCGTTCTTTTCTCACTATGTTAGGAATTATTATTGGAGTAGCTTCCGTAGTAGCTATGACCAGTTTAGGAGAGGGAACAACCGAAGAAATAATAGGCCAAATCGGGAGTTTAGGCTCCAACCAGATTACCGTCATTCCCGGGAGAAGCCGAGGTATCCCAGGAATGGCGGTGGCCTCTCGAGGAGGGAACATGCTTGAATGGAAACATTATTTACAGCTTCAGGATTTCGGTTTTCCTGGAATTAAAAATATAATAGTGGAAAACACTACCTCTTTCACTGTAACTTACGGTAGAGAAAGTGTAAGAACTAGAGTAATAGGTACCACTCCTCAATATCCGGAAGTTCGCAATTTTAACGTGGATATAGGGCGTTTTTTTGATCAAAAGGAGTTAGACAATGCCGAAAGGGTAGCAGTATTAGGTAGAACAGTAGCTCAAGACCTCTTTGCTTCTCCCGAGGAAGCTTTAGGAAAAAAAATCCGCGCGGGAAGAATAACAGCTACAGTTATCGGGGTAATGGAGGAAAAAAGTAGCGGTATGCAAGACTTAGGAGAACAGGTATTTATCCCCATAACCACTATGCAAAAGAGGTTAACTGGAAGCGAATATATTCAGAGTATAACTGTCCAGACAGAAACGGAGGAAGACTTAGATTCTGCAGTCCAGTTTTTAGAAACTTTTTTCACTAATCGACTGAAAGATCCGGAAAAATTCTCTGTCATCAATCAACAAGACATTTTAGACACTATAAACCAGGTTACCGGAACTATGACCCTATTTTTAACTGCCATAACCGGAATTTCTCTTCTCGTGGGGGGTATCGGAATTATGAACATTATGCTGGTATCAGTTACGGAGCGTACTCGAGAGATTGGATTGCGAAAAGCCATAGGAGCTCGACCCTTTGATATTCTCATTCAATTTGTAATTGAATCCTCACTTCTAAGCGCTCTAGGAGGTATAATAGGAATAGTTCTGGGCATCGTAATTTCGCAGGTAATTTCTAAGTTTTCTTCTTATCCCGCTATCGTATCTGTAGAGGCAATAATTATCGCTTTTTCCATTTCGGTAGGAGTAGGCCTTTTCTTTGGAATTTACCCTGCTCGACGGGCAAGCCAGCTAGACCCTATTACTGCCCTTCGCTACGAATAAGTTACAATATAAAGGGGAGCTGATAAAATTATGAAAAAATCTAAAATTTTTCTCTTTCCCTGGGGAGTAAATCTGGTAATCTTTTTCTGGCTCCTCAGCTCTTTCTCTTCCGGGATTTGTCAAGCTGAAGAGATAGAAACCATAAATCTCTCTTATGTAGTAGAAAAGGCTCTCACAAATTCTCTGGAGGTATTAAATGCCAGAGACACAGTGGAAACCGCTAAGTTAAATTTATCTTCTTCTGCTTCTCAAGGTTTATCGCCGGAGGTCTCCTTATCAGGTAATTGGCCTATAATAAACAGTGAAGATACAAATGAACTTTCCTTTGGAATAACCATAAAAGATGCTATCTATCTCTTTGATGAGTCTCCCACTGAGAAAACCGCCCAAATTCTTTTACAGGAAGCTGAAAGCCAACTTTTTCTAAAGGAAGAAGAAGCTAAGGCTCAAGCCATTACCTATTATTTAGACATTCTAAACGGGGAAAAAGATTATAGTGTAGCCCAAAAAACTGTAGAACTATACCAAACGCTTCTTGAAGACCAAAAAAGAAAATGGGAAGAGGGCAACGCTTCTTCTGTTGACTTATTAGAAGCTCAGGAAAATCTGGAAAACGCAAAATCGCTGCTGCAGGAAAAGGAGCGAGAGCTTAAATTAGCTCGAGAAAACTTAAATCACCTTATGGGTGTCCCCCTGGATAGTCTATTCTTGTTAACTCCTCTTTCTGCTCCTTCTACTCTCTCGAAGTTAGACTACTCTTCACTCTCGCTTTTACTACAAGAAAGAAGTTCAGAAAAGGAAACTCTCCAGCGAGAGAAAGAGAGGAAAGAAATAGAAAAGAAAGAAACCCAAAAAACCACTCAGCCTCAAATAGCTTTAGTAGGAGAATATCAAGGAGAAGATTTCCAAACTCAGTTGGCTCTTGACCGAGAAGGAATTCTCTCTTACCAGATTCAAGGAGGAAGCTCCTCATACCTGAGTAACAGTAGCTATTTCTCTTCTCCCGAAAGTTGGGGAGTGGGTCTTGAAGTGAGCTGGAAAATATGGGATGGAAAAGTTACTAGCAATCAGCTGAAAGCAGCAGATATAGAAATCAGTCAAATGGAAAGAGAAATAGAAATGCTTCCTCAAACTCTAAGTCTGAAAGTAGAAACGGCTGTAAACCAACTCCTTCAAGCTCAAAGCAACCGAGACCTCGCTTCTCTTATCCAACAAAGTGCCCAGGATACTTATAAGATTATGAAACAACAACTACAGATAGGGTTCATCACTGACCGGGAACTTCTACAAAGTGAGCTTCAATACCAACAAGCAGAAGTTAACTACCAGAAAGCAGAAAATAATTTATGGCAGGCCATTTTAAATCTCCTTAAAACCTTAGAAGAACCAATCCAGATAGAGGAAAACCAGATAGTAATTCCTTCTTTTTTATCTTAAAAATAGCGAGCTTAATCACATTTGTTTAGGGGGTGAGAATTTGAAAGTAAGAGAAAAGATTCTTAGTTTAATACTGGTAATTTACTTAACAGGTTCTTTATTTATCCTAGAAGGAGAAGCACAAGAAACCACTGCTCTTTCTCTACAAGAAGCAGTAAAATTAGGATTAGAAAAGAGTAGCGAAGCACGGTTAGCCAAAGAGAAGTTAGAGGAAGCACGAGTCACTTTTGAAGAAGGGAAAGCCACACTGCTCCTTTCTCCTTCTGTTATCCAGGAGTTGTCTCTTCAAAATACCTGGAAATTAGCCCAGAGAAATTATGAAATGACCTTGAATCAGCATGCTCTCTCTGTGGAAGAAGGATATTATAACGTCCTGAAAGCTCAACAAAGTGCAGAATTAGCCCAGAATAATCTAAAAAGTGCAGAAAATCAATATCAAAACATCCAGACCAAGTATTCTCTGGGAATGGTAGCAGAAATTGATTTACTATCAGCTGAGCTGGAATTTGACCGAGCTAAAAATGAAATCCAGAAATCGCAAAGAGCTCTTAGCTTAGCTCAATTCCGGTTCAATCAGCTAATAGGAAATTCAGAAAGTCAAAATTATCGGCTCTCCGACAAACTGGACTTTCAACCTTCAGAGGTGAATCTGGAAGAAAGCTTAAAATACGCCCTTACTCATCGATTAGAAATCGAACAAGCCCAGGACAATGTCACTTTAAAAGCAAAAGAAGTAGAAGTAAATAGCAATCCCTATACTCCACCTCTTACCCTCCAGAAATCAAAAGTTCAACTTTCTCAAGCACAAATAAATCTGGAAAATACCCAGAATTCAGTAATTTTAGAAGTATACCAGAATTACTCTACCTTGAAAGATGCCGAAGAGAAAGTGCCTTTACAGGCTAAAAATTCTAAAATTGCCCAAGAAAAATTGCACATTGCTCAAGCTCAATTTGATGCCGGACTAATAACCACTGTAGACCTCTTAAATCAGCAATACAGTACTTATGAAGCCGAAACCGCTTATCTCCAGGCCGTATTTGACTATCAAGTAGCTCAGGCCACCTTCTTTACCTCTTTAGGAATGAGTTTAGAAGAAAGACCTAAAACCTGGCAAGAAAAGGAGAACACCGAGCAGCCTATAGCACAAGAATAAAAAAATTATTGCGCTGGAGAGAAAGCGCTCCAGCGCAATAGAAAAAACCTACCAATAAAAAAACCCGGAGCATGCTCCGGGTTTTTTTATTGACCTACTTCTATTTCTACTTTTTTCGCTTTAGGCTTACTGGGTTCCACTTTAGGAAGAGTGATATTCAAAACACCATCTTTGTATTGAGCCTTCACCTCATCCTGCTTTACCTTGGCAGGTAAAGGCAAAGTGCGTTCAAAAGTTCCATAATAACGTTCCCGAGCATAATAGCCTACGTCTTTCTCCTCCCATTCATCCTTCGCTTCACCTTTGATATTCAAACTGTCCTCAGTAACGTGTACCTCTAAGTCTTTAGGATCCACCCCTGGAATTTCTACTTTAACTATTACTTCGTTTTCAGTTTCTGCTATATCTACGGGTGGAAAACCAGCAACCAAAGAAGGTGCAGTGAAGAAAGGAGACTCCATCAACTCATCAAAAATCTCATCCAGATCGGTTCGCAAATCAAACAAATCCCATAAACGCCTTGTTGGACTTACTCTTCTTTCTTCTCTCCGAGCCGGCAGTAATCTTCTTGCCATTCCATGTCCCTCCTTCATTTATTTTTCACCCCTATTATAATCAGAGAAAGTCAATTTGTCAATACTTTAGTCAAAGAAAGTCAAAAAAAATTTTTAGAGTAGTTTACAGCATTCCTTTTTGGTCATCACAATCGCCTCATTCTTGAAAGAAGAAGGTTACAGTGAAGATATGTAGTAGCTCTGTTTTTTCTCCAGTGCTGGTATTTTAATTCCTCCGTCTTTTCTTCTTTATCTTTTTATCGTCGCGGGCTATTCGCGGTTGCGATCGGATAATGGATTACTACAATATCAAGATATAGATAGGAATAACAAGCACTGAGCAAAGGAACATCTCCGTGTTCATTATTAATTAAAAATGGCTAGAAAACTACAAAAATACCCAATAACAAACTTTTTAACCATCGGAAATATTTAATCACATAGATGGTATTCTAAAACTTGCTCTACCGAGAGTTCAGGAATACCCAGATAAAAACCAGCTACATCTACCAGAGCCTCGAGAGGTAAAAGCCCGATTATTTCTCCCCCTTTTACTTCTACTCCCCACCGTTTAGCCTCCAGCTTAACCAGTTCAAAAGCCTGATAAATGGTACTCTTTCTGAAATCCAAAAGGTTCATGGAAACCTGAACCATACCCTTGCTTTTTAAATTAACCCCAATAGCTTTAACGCAGAGCAATCCTCCCGTCTCCCCTCGGAGTTTACGGGCAATCTTTTTAGCTATCTCGAGGTCCTGAGTTTTTAGGTTTACATTGAAAGCTACGAGAGGCCCTCGAGCTCCAATGACCACTGCCCCTAAGGTAGGGTGAAGTTTAGCTGGACCCAAATCCGGATATCTCTCAGGAACTTTATCTATTTCCTCTCTTAAAAGCTCATATCCTCCCCGACGGATACGAGAAAGGTCCCGATGTTCTTCCCGGAGAGCCGCTTCACCATAAAAATAAACCGGGACATTAAACCTCCCCGCTATTTCTTCTCCTATTTTCCAGGCTAATTTTTTACAATCTTCCATATTCACTCCCCGCCAGGGAGTAAAAGGTACTACATCTACTGCTCCTATCCGGGGATGTTCTCCCTGATGTTTAGATATATCTATTTCTTTTTCTGCTATCTCTACAATTTTAAGGACAGCTTTTCTCAGACTGTCCTCTTCTCCCAGAAGTGTTATTACTGAGCGATTATGGTCCAGGTCTGAGGAATAATCAGCTACCTTTAGTCCAGGAAGGATAGAAATTTCTTTAACTATTTTTTCTACAAGGGAAGATACAGAAGTGCTCAAATTAATAGCACTCTGGATCACTCTTTTCAATTACCTTACCTCTACTCCCAGAGTGTTTTTCATTTCCTGGAGAGCCCACTCATGAGCCCCTAAGTCAAAGGAGGTAACTCCTTTCTCGTAAACCACTACCTGATAATTAAGCATTCGAGCTTCTGCTGAACTATATAGAACACAAATATTGGTACATACCCCCACTATTTCCAGTTCTTCTATTTTTTTCTCCCGTAAAAGAAGGTCTAAAGAAGTACCAAAGAAGGCACTGAATCTTCTTTTTAAGATAACATAATCACTGGCTTGAGGGATAAGCTCTTCTATGACTTTTCCTCCCCAGCTATCCTCTATACTATGGGGGGGAAAGAGAGTAAACTCCTGGTCATCAGGACGGTGAGAATCACAAACATAAATAATAGGCATGCCTTCCTTTCGATATTCTGCAATTAATTGTTGGGAAAAAGCTATCACCTCTTTTGCTTTTTCTCCTACAAAAAGCACTCCCTGAGGATGGACAAAATCATTCAAAAGGTCTATCACGAGTAAAGCCTTCATTTTCATTCCCCCTATATAGTACAATACTATGAGGGGTAAACCCCCTCATAACCTCCCAAAAAACAAAAAAGTAAAAGATTACTAAGGAAATTATAGTATTCCTCAGTACATAGTGATCTTAAGTTTTGACTTCCGACATAATTTACTTTTTAAAGTTTTAGTAAATTAATAGGTTCCGCGGGAATACTATAATTCATCCTCTACTAAAGGTACAAAAACACAGCCTCCGTGATTTTCTAACACCAGTTTCCCCCTCTTTTTTATTCCTCGAATCAAGTTCTGTCCCATATCCTCTTCCAAAGGTAAAACAATCATTCCCCCCTCTTTCAACTCTTCCACCCAAGCAGGATAAATCTGTTTAGAACAAGCACTTACTATTGTTTTATCGTAAGGAGAAAATTCGGGTAGTCCCTTGCTTCCATCTCCTTCTACCACTACTACATTACGATACCCTAATTGCGAGAGAATACCATTAGCTCGTTTTACGAGCTCAGGAAGTCTCTCCACACTATAAACCATTTTTACTAACTCAGCAAGGATAGCCGCCTCATACCCTGATCCGGTGCCCACCTCCAGAACCCGGTCATCCTCTTGCGGGTTTAAAAGTTCTACCATCAAAGCCACAATATAAGGTTGAGAAATAGTTTGCCCGTATCCAATGGGAAGAGGAGTATCCTGGTAAGAGAGATCTTTATGTGAGGAAGGAACAAACAAATGGCGAGGAACACGCAAAAAAGCTTCAATTACCCGCTGATTTTTGATTCCTCGCAGAATTAATTGCCTCTCCACCATATTCTTTCTCTGCTCTATAGTTTCCTTACTATCAAACTCCATCATTAATAACCCACCCGAAAATCAGAATAAAAACCAGAAAAAGGAGACCACTCTTCTAAATAAGAAGTAACATAAGCACTTACCGGTCCCTGTTTTACTTCTTCAAAGAATTGTTCTACCTCGTCCTTTTTACCTTCTGCTATAACCTCTACTTCCCCGGTGGAGAGATTCCTCACCAATCCTGTTACATCAAATTCTCCTGCTTTACGCAATACAAAATAACGATAGCCCACTCCTTGAACTCTACCTCGCAAAACTAATCTTCCCTGTACCCATTCAGCCACATCATCTCCCCCCTCCTGATTTCTACTTGAGGCGATAGATGGGAGATAAACCTTTATTCTGTAGAATTCCTTTTAGTTCTTCTCCCAGAATAAAATCAGTGAGATTAGGACGCAGGGGGGTTATGGAAATCCGAGAATGCCAGACCGCTTGATAATCAGAATTTTCCGGGAAATCTACCTCTCTTTTTTCCTCCTCCAGAATAAATTCCCTAACTCCCGGGTTCTGGCTTTCTACTTCTCTCACCCGGGTTAGGTAAAAACGGTCTCCCAAAGTAGTGATAGAAAAACCCCGAAGATTTTCTCTATCAGGCACATCAGGAACGTTCAAGTTCAGCACTACATTTTTCTCTCTTTTTAGAAGGTCTTCAAAAGTTTCAAATACTTCTACCGCCACCTCAGCAGCTAATTGATAATTGAAGTGATTATTCAATACCAGAGAAACTGCCAGTGAGGGAATCCCTGACATAGCTGCCTCCATGGCCGCCGCTACTGTTCCGGAATAAAAAACATCAAACCCTAAATTAGGACCACGATTTATTCCCGAAATCACAAAATCAATGAGCCCGTCATCAAAAAGACGGAGAGCCAAAATTACCGTATCTGCTGGCGTCCCTTCCACTGCATATCCTTTCACTCCTCCTACTTCTACTTCCCTAATCCGCAGAGGATGGCGAGCAGTGATACTGTGGCTCGAGCAGCTTTTCTCTTCTTGAGGAGCAACCAATATTACCTCTCCTACTCCCCTAAAAGCTCTAACCAGAGCCTCGATACCCGGGCTTTCGAAGCCATCATCATTGGTAATCAAAATTCTTTTCATTCCTTTCCTCCTTCCCTCCTCACTATTTCCCGGGCTACCACCACACCGGAAGCTGAAGCCTGAATTAAACCCCGGGTAATTCCTGCTCCATCTCCTACAAGAAAAAGGTTTTCCACATCGCTTTCCAGATAGGAGTTCAATTTCACCCGAGAAGAATAAAACTTAACTTCCACTCCATACAAAAGATTATGGGGAGAATTAATACCAGGAATAAATCTGTCCAGTGCCAATAACATTTCTTGTACATCCTGGAGAAAACGGAAAGGTAAAACAAAACTCAAATCTCCCGGGCTTGCTCCTCGGAGAGTAGGCTTCACCGGTGATTTGCTAATTCTCTCAGTAGTAGAACGCCTTCCTAATTGTAAATCTTTCAATCTCTGGACAATCACTCCCCCGCTCAACATATTAGCCAATCGAGCCACATATCTTCCATAAGCAATGGGCTCCCGAAAAGGCTCAGTGAAATGAGTGCTCACTAAAATGGCAAAATTAGTATTAGGAGTTTCCCGATCTTCATAACTGTGGCCATTAACCGTGATAATACCATCATTATATTCCGTGACCACTTCTCCTTTAGGACACATACAAAAAGTTCGGACGCGGTCATCAAAAGTGGGAGTATAGTAAATCAATTTGAGTTCATAGAGAGCATCGGTAAATTCATCCATCATAGCAGCAGGAACCTCCACTCTTACTCCCAGATCTACCGGGTTATTTTCCAACGGTAATTTTAAGCGCAAACACTCTTGACGCAGCCAATCTGCACCCACTCTACCTGGAGCTGCTACTACAAATTTACTTTTTACCTCTTCACCGTTATGAAGCTTAACTCCTTCTACTTTCCCATTCTTAACTAAAATTCTCTCCACCGGAAGAGAGGTTTTTATTTCTACCTTATCACTCAAGTAATCATACATATTTTTTAAAATATCCCGACACCGGTCAGTTCCTAAATGCCTTATCCGGGAAGGAACTAAAACCAGCTCGGCTATTTCCGCTTTCCTGCGCAGCTCTTCTACTTTTTCTGGGTCTGCACCGTAAACTTTATCTGTTCCCCCAAAGTGAAGGTAAATAGAATCTACATAGTGCATCACTTCATTAAACAACTGACCATCAAGGTAGCTGGTAAGTTGGCCTCCCACTTCTTGTGAGAGAGTGAGCTTCCCATCACTGAAGGCTCCCGCTCCTCCCCAGCCACACAAAAGAGAACAGGGAGAACATTTCTGGCAGATATTGCTATTCTCTCGCGCCGGACAAGAGCGTCTTCCAATATTTTTTCCTTTATCTACCACAAGGACTTGCAAGTCACTTTTTTCACTCAATTCTAAAGCAGTAAAGATACCAGCAGGTCCTGCGCCTATCACAATTACATCATAATTTTTTCTCAACTAAATATCACCATGTTTCTTTTTAATTTCTTCTAAAATATTTAAGGCTACCTCTAAGGCATTGGTACCTTCTTCCAAGCCTACTAGTGGTTTTTCACCATTTCTAACACATTTGATAAAGTGCTCTAACTCTAAGCGGAGAGGTTCACCTTTTTGCATAGGCGGTTTCTCCATCAAAAGATAGGGGAAAGAAGAAGAAGTTTTTTTATACACCGCCAGCTCCTGTTCTAGATAGTCGATAGAAATGAAAGAGTCTAATTGAGTCACTTCCATCCTGCGGATTTTTTTGCGAGTAATCCTGCTGGCAGTGAGATTAGCTATACATCCATTGGAAAAAAGGAGCTGGGCATTGGCAATATCTTCTTCCCGGGAAAAAACTGGATAGCCAAAAGCATTGATTTTAACCACTTTATCCCTTACTATACTCATTACAATATCTATATCATGAATCATCAAATCCAGAACTACTCCCACATCGGTATTACGGTTAGCATAAGGACCCATCCGGGAACAATCGATAAAAATAGGGTGGTCTACTATCTTGGAAAGTTCCACCACCGCTGAATTAAAGCGCTCAATATGCCCTACCTGGAGAACCACTTTCTTCCTGTTAGCCATCTCCATCAATTCTTTAGCTTCTTTCAAAGAAGTGGTCACTGGCTTTTCTATCAAAATATTTATACCTTCTTCAATGAATTTGCCTGCGATATCCCGGTGAATAACCGTAGGAACTACTATGCTTACTGCATCCACTTTACCAAAAAGGTCTCGATAATCAAAAAAAGCTGAAGTGGAGTAACGCTCTGCTACCTCTTTAGCTCTGTCTCTATCAATATCCACCACTCCTACCAATTCCACACCGGGAAGCTCAGAATAAATCCGGGCATGATGCTGACCTAAATAGCCCACTCCTATTACTCCCACTCGAACTGAATCCAAAATTACCACCTCGAGTAATAATAAGCTAATGATTTAGAAAAAATTCCCGCACTCCCCAAACTACGGTATTCAAATCTTCCTCAGTTAATTGAGGATGCACTGGCAAGGATAAAACTTCCCTGGCCAGATTTTCTGCTACAGGAAAGGATAAAGCGGGATACAAATCCCGCAAAAAGGGCTGGTGATGGAGAGGCAAAGGATAATAGATTTCACATCCTATTCCCCTATCCCGCAAAAACTGGAGCAATGCATCTCTCCCTTCTTTTGCCCGCAAAGTATACTGGTGAAAAACGGGTAAAGCGTAAGAAGGAATGTAGGGAACACTTATAAGAGGGAGATTAGCCAGCTCGCGATTATAAAAAGCGGCATTTTGACGCCTCTTTTCATTAAACCCCTCCAATTTAGTAAGTTGAACCAAACCTAATGCTCCTCCTATATCAGTAAGACGGAAATTATAACCTAACATTTCGTGATAATATCTTTTTTTACTCCCATGGTTTATAAGCATACGGCATTCTTGAGCTAAGAGAGGGTCATTGGTAGTAACCATTCCTCCTTCTCCGGTAGTCATATTTTTAGTGGGATAAAAGCTGAAAACTCCCATATCTCCCCAGCTTCCTACTTTTTTACCCTGACACTTTGCTCCATGTGCTTGAGCACAATCCTCTAAGAGAAAAAGATTATATTTTTGAGTTAAAAAAGTTATCGCCTCTAAATCACAGGGGAGTCCATAAAGATGGACAGCTATTATTCCCTTAATATTTCTCTCTTTTTTAAGAATATCCTCAAGCTTCCCCGGGTCAAGGTTAAAGGTTTTTTCATCCACATCACAAAAAACCGGCATCCCTCCACACTGGAATATAGAACTTGCCGTAGCTACAAAGGTAAAAGGAGTAGTGATAACCTGGTCTCCCTCCTTCACTCCTAAAGCTTTTAAAGCTACAAATAAAGCAGCAGTGCCACTACTTGTAGCTATAGCTTCTTTTACTCCCACATAATGAGCAAATTCTTCTTCGAATTTTTTAACATTTTTACCCTGAGCTAAAAATCCCGAATCTAAAACTTCATTTACTGCTCTTTTTTCTTCCTCCCCCAGACAGGGTTTACTCAAAGGTATATTAATCATTGTCTTTCTCCATCCTCAAGAGAACGAAAACTTTCTAAATAAGTAAGATAGTCTTTAAAATGACTTTCTACTTCCTCTATAGAATCACCACCAAATTTTTCCCGGTAAACAGTGGCCAAAACCCAGGCTAACATTGCCTCTCCCACGACCACTGCCCGGGGGACAGCACAGATATCGGAGCGTTCAAAACGAGCAGGAGTGGGTTTTTTTTCCTTTACATCCACACTCATTAAGCCCCGCTGGAGAGTAGGAATAGGCTTCATAGCGCATCTCGCCCAAATAATATCTCCTATTGAAATTCCTCCCTCTATTCCTCCACTCCGGAAAGTCTGGCGGTAAAAAGGGAAAGGGCTACGATGAGAATCATAAAAAATCTCATCATGAAATTGGCTTCCCCGAAGAGTGGAAGAGCGAAAACCCTCCCCTATTTCTACTCCTTTAATCCCTGGGATGCCCATCAAAAAGAAAGCTAATCGGCTATCCAATCGCTCTTGAATCTCACTATAGCTCCCCAGACCAGGAACCACACCTTGAGCTACCACGACAAAAGTACCCCCTAAAGTATCTCCCTCTTCTTTTACCTTGTCTATAAGCTTTATCATTTCATTTTCTCTTACAGGGTCATAAGTATGGAGAGGAGAGTGTCTCGCCCGAGATATTTTTTCTTCCCAGTTCAGCTCTTCTTGAGCACTAACTTCTCCTATACTTTCCACAAATCCTCCTACTTTTACTCCAAAGTGGCGGAGGAAAATTTTAGCCACTGCTCCGGCTAAACATTTTCCCACTGTCTCTCGAGCGCTGGCTCTTTCAATAACATTTCTCAAGTCGGAAAAACGATACTTTACCATCCCTCCCAAATCGGCATGGCCAGGACGAGGAATAGTAATCTCTTCATAAGAAGAAGGAGCGCTACCTCGAGGGTCCATTAAAGTAGACCAATTTTTATAATCTCTATTTTTAACTTCAAAAACCACCGGACCTCCCAAAGTTTTTCCCCACCGCACTCCGGCTAAAATCTCTACTTCATCTTTCTCTATCTCCATACGTTTTCCTGAACCAAAACCACTTTGGCGGCGGGAAAGTTCTTGATTGATAAAAGGAATATCTATTTCCAGATTAGCAGGAAGTCCTCTGATGAGGGTAATAATACCCGGACCATGAGATTCACCGGCGGTGTGAAATTCCAGCAATGCTTTCCTCCTTAAGATGTGCTATCCCCTGAAGCAGAGATAATAATTCTTCTTCATTACCTTCTTTTATAATTTCTGTCATTTTATCCAGGTCTTTTTGAAAAAGATAAATTGCTTCCAATATTTTATCTCGATTGGTAATAAAAATATCCCTCCACATCCGGGGAGATGAACCAGCTATTCTTATCCAATCTTCGAAAGAAGAACCAGCATATTGGGGCAAGTCCTTTCTGCGAGATAGAATTGTTGAAACAAAACAATTAGAAAGAATATGGGGAAGGTGGCTGGTCATAGCACATATTTCATCGTGCTCTTCAACGGTCAAAAAAAAACCTGTCCTCCTAAAAAATGAGCTATTTCTTCCACTAACTTCTTGCCACTTTCTGATACTGGAGGAGGAGAAACCAGAATTGGCACATCTCTCAAGATACCCCTCTTTGCATATTCTATTCCACTTTTCTCCCTACCTCCCATAGGGTGAAAGCCTGCATACTCTAAACCACAAAGAGCGGGAGATATTTCTCTCCATACCCACCCTCTACTGCTTCCTAAATCTAAAATTCGAGTAGAAGAAGAAAGATAAGGACGAAGTTCCAAAAAGACTGGAGGTACGCTCATAACCGGAAGAGCCAAAAAAATTAAATCCACTCCTTGAGCCATTTCTTCTAAAGATGAAGAGATAAAATCCACTGCTCCCAGTTCTTTTGCTTTTTCTGTCGCTCTTTGGTCTATATCATAGCCTTTGATAAACTTTTTTTGAGGCCAGCTGGCTAATTCCAAACCTAAGGAGCCTCCCATTAATCCCAGACCAACAATAGCAATACCTAACTTCTCCAAATCAGACCTCCTTTCCCATTACCACTGCCAGTTTTTTTATCTCTTTCATCAAGTGATGAAATTGTTCAGGAGTAAGAGATTGAGGGCCATCAGATAATGCTTCAACAGGGTTGGGGTGAACCTCAATTATGAGACCATCAGCTCCCGAGGATAACGCAGCCAAGCTCATGGTTTCTACCAGGTCGCTTCTTCCTGTACCATGGCTGGGGTCAGCTAAAATGGGGAGATGGCTCTGCATCTTTACTAAAGGAATGCAACTCAGGTCTAAAGTATTACGAGTAGAGGGCTCAAAAGTTCTTATGCCTCTTTCACATAAAACTACCTGATAATTTCCCTGAGCCAGAATATATTCAGCAGACATTAAAAGTTCTTCTACAGTGTTCATCATGCCTCGCTTAAGAAGGACAGGTTTACGCAATTTCCCCACTGCCTCGAGAAGACGATAATTCTGCATATTTCGAGCCCCTATTTGAATCATATCTGCATATTCAACAACTAAGGGCAACTCCTCCACTCCCAGAGCTTCAGTAACTATGGGTAACCCACTTACTTCTCGAGCCTTAGCTAAAAATTTTAATCCCTCTTCCGCTAACCCCTGAAAGCTATAAGGGGAAGTACGAGGTTTAAAAGCTCCCCCTCGCAGAATTTTTGCTCCCGCCTCTTTTACCCGGAGAGCAGTCTCTACGATTTGCTCCTCTGACTCTACCGAACAAGGACCAGCTATCAATACGAATTTTCCTTCCCCTATTTCCACATTATCCACTTTTACTATGGTGTCGGCCTCTTTAAATTCCCGGCTGGTCAATCTATAAGGAGCAAGAACCGGTATTACCTTTTCTACAAAAGGTAATACTCCAATTTTTTCTTCTAAATTAACTCTCCGCTCATCACCAATAGCACCAATAATGGTTCGCTCTACTCCCTGAGAAACATGAGCCCCAAAACCGAGCTTTTTCAACCTTTCTACTACATCATTAATCTCTTCTTGAGTTGCCCCACTCCGCAATACGATAATCATCGCTTTTCTCTCCTAACCATAAATACGGTAAAGTTCTCCACAAGCCGCCTGGATATCTTGTCCTCGCGGTTTCCTTATCGTTACTTCTATCCCCTTTTCCTCTAAAACTGAGGCAAAGGCTTTTACCCTCCCCGGTGAAGACGGAGAAAAAGCAGAAGAAGAAACTAAATTACCAGGAATAAGATTAACATGAATCAATAAATTCTTCAATAATTTCGCTACTTCCTGAGCATCTTCTTTCCTGTCATTTATCTCCTGCCAGAGAGTATATTCTACAGTAACTCGCCGGTGAGTAATAGCCAGATACTCTCTTATCGCCTTCAAAACCTGTCCTAAGGGATAAACTTTATTAAGAGGTATCAATAAATCGCGTAATTCATCCCGGGGAGCATGCATGGACCAGGCCAGATTAATTTCCGGCCAATCTTTTCCCAATTTTATTATTTTATCCGGTATCCCAACCGTAGAGATAGTCATTCTCCTTGCTCCCTTGCGAAAACCCTCTGGAGAGTTTATTACTTGAAGTGCTTGATTTAAATTCTCATAGTTAAGCAAAGGCTCTCCCATTCCCATAAATACCAGGTTATTAGCCACCATCCCTGTTTCTTTTTCTACCACCCATAGTTCTTCTACTATTTCCTGATAGGTAAGATTTCGCCGGAATCCCGATAAACCAGTAGCACAAAAAGTGCAGCCTGCTGGACAGCCCACCTGGGTGGAAAGGCAAAGAGTTCGGTGGTCTCGATGGGGGATGAATACTACTTCCACTGTATCCTGAGGAAGAAAACGGATTAAAAATTTTACTGTTCCGTCCTTCGATTTCTGAATTTCCTCGATTTGAGAGTTACCCAAAGAAAAAGTATGAGCCAGCTTTTCCCGTAAGGTAAGAGGAAGGTTGCTCATCTCAAGAAAGGAGTCTGTTTTCTTTCCGTATATCCACTGGAAAATTTGTCGAGCTCGAAAAACAGGCTCTCCCTCAGTTTCCAGCCAGGAGCAAATATCAGAAGGCAAAAGCCCAATTAAACTTTTCTTTTCCATTTTTTTATAATTAATAACCTCGGGTTTAAAACCCAGAAAAATGGTTTACAACAATACTTATTCAAGAATCCACCAATATGATTATCAAGCATAACTGTTACCCACCTGGTAAAAACCTTTCTTTTTTTATTCATCAGGAATTTGAAAAACGTCAATTATATACTCAATAGCTTCTTTTATTGATTGTTCTTTCTTGTCTCCCAAAGTTAACTATAAATTTTCTAATCTTTCAATTTCTTGCTTTATTTCTTCTATTACCTCTGGATTATAAATTCTCTTTTTGTCGCTCTCTTTGATAGAAATAACATAAAAAAACCTTTCCACCATATTTAGCAGTAAATTTTTTGTGAGTTACCTCTTGATTTTTCTTTCATTTATAATTTGAGTTATAAAAGCATATCCTGCTGGTTTAATTTGCAAACCAATATACTTATCCTTTATTTTAATAAAAAATCCACATTAAATAATCTATCCCATTCATCTGAAGCTGGCTCAATTTTTACACCTAAAATGTTTTGAAGCTGTTCATAAATTGTTTTCTTTTCTGTCATATATCTATCAAAAGTCCGGTTAATGACTAGATTAATAACATAATTTATGCAATCTTCTTCCGTAATATCATCTATTTCTGCCCTTAAAACTTCGCTTATCTTCACATAAAGCTTCCTACCTATTTCAATAAGATGTTCCTTGGGGTAAACATTTGCAAAATAGTATTCTTCCCAATCTTCCACTGTTTTGGGAGAACATTTTATTATTTCATCCGCAACTGCTCCAACCATTCTTTTCTTCTGGAGACCCAACGGTTTATTGCACTATTTAAGATCCACTCTTTTGCCATAGTCTTATGATAATAAACTCATGAATTTATTTTTATAACGAAAATCCAGATCAGCATCAACATCCACCAATTTATTCTTTATTAAATGAGCATTAATAAAAGTCTTATTTTTTAAATAAAGATAACATAATAAATTACCATCACTATCATATTTCTGATTATCAAACCTTAAAAAGACCTTCTGATTCTTTAATTTAGAATTTAAAAAACCTAATGCTGCCTCCATTGTTTCTTTTTTAGATCTGATACCAAGTAATTTAATTTTTAATCCATTATCTAAAATCAATAGTTCAGGACTTATAATCTTTTTTACTGAATAAAATTTCTCTCTTGCTGATTCTGAAAAATCAATTTTTGAGCCAAACTTTAATTTTCGGGGGTCTATTTTTTTATCAAATTTAACCGGATCATGAAATTGATAAGGTAATTTTTGAATTTTTTGTTTCCAGTTAGTGGTTATTCTGTTCTGATTTACGAATTCAAACTTTGCTTCAGTAGCGGGTTCATTAGCTCCGATTTTTTCTTGAATAAAAGGTAAAAATTCATGATTTATTTCATATCCAACTGAATTACGCTCCAGATTTTTGGCTGCCAATGTCGTTGTTCCACTTCCTAAAAATGGGTCTAAAACGGTGTCTCCAACAAAACTGAACATTTTTATCAATCTTTTAGGTAATTCTTCAGGGAACATCGCCAAATGTTTGGTTTGTTTTTCTCCGTTGAAATTCCAATGTCCTGAAAAATATTCATTCCATTCCTCTTTGCTTAATTTTGATTTTTCCTTGATTTCTCTTGAAACCTTTGGAGGTTCACCAGGCTTTTTAAAAATCAGAATAAATTCATAATCTATCTTAATTATTCCATTTCTTGGGTATGGAAAACTTCCCATCACTGTTGCTCCACCGGTAGTGTTCATTGTCGTTGGCTTTTGCCAAATAATAGCACCCATATAATCAAACCCGATTGTCTCACAAAATTTAATAATTTCCGTCCGGATAGGAATTACTTTATATCTACCATAATAAACAGAGCGAGCAAACTGATCACCGATATTTATACACAATCGACACCCCTTATGTAGCACACGATAACATTCATTCCACACCAAATTTAAATTATTAATATAATCTTCGTAACTGTCATTAAAACCAATTTGTGTTTCTGCACCATAATCTTTTAATTGCCAGTAGGGTGGAGAGGTAATAACAAGATGAACCGCTTCATCTTTTACCTCTCTCATCTCTCTTGAATCTCCTATAATGATTTTGTGATTAGTAATCATACTTTATTAATCCCTCAAATATTAACTCTAATGTCATCGTAATATTTTTCACACTACCCCCGAGAACTCCTCAATAACCCCGTTTGAATCAGGGTGGAAGAATAGTTAAGTAAATATATGAGTGATATATTGTTTACTATGTAAGAATACCAGATATTTTAAAGCTAAACAAGGGAAACAATGCAAAACCTGCTTTTGACCCGTATTATTACAGGACAAATACAAAAACCGGAGTTAGCAAACCCCCCTAAATCCTCCAGATACTAATTGTTGGCGGAGAGGGTGGGATTTGAACCCACGAGACCGCTCAGCACGGCCTACTCGATTTCGAGTCGAGCGCCTTCGTCCCCTCGGCCACCTCTCCTCTTTTCAACTTAAAATATTTCTTGAGAATCTGGCTACATTTATTTTCTAATATTCCCCCTTCTATTTCTACATAGTGAGGGAAAAGTTTTCTATCAAAAACATTAACTACACTTCCCGCCGCTCCCCACTTGGGGTCTCGAGCTCCAAAAAAAACTTTCTTAATCCGGGATTGAATTATAGCTCCAGCACACATAAGACAGGGCTCCAGAGTAACAAAAAGGATAGCCCCTTCCAGACGCCAGCTATTTAAAACCCGAGAAGCTTGATTAATAGCCACAATCTCAGCGTGAGCAGTAACCTCCTGTCGTTTTTCTCTCTGGTTATGAGAGCGAGCTATGACCTCCCCTCCTAAAACCACACAAGCACCCACTGGGACCTCGTCTTCCCAGAAAGCCTGTTGAGCCTCCTCCCAGGCAATTTCCATAAATCTTTCTTTTACAATATCTCCATTCATTTAATCGAGACTACTCGTCCTCCAGTTAATTCTACTAATTCTTGAAAAGAAATTCTGAACACGCTGTGAGGGTCACCAGCAGCGGCCCAGAGCTCTTCATGCTTTTCTAAATCCTGGTCAATGAAAGTTTCTATTTCTTCCTCATGACCTAGAGGAGGAACTCCTCCGATAGCAAAACCAGTTTTTGCCCTCACAAACTGAGCATCTCCTTTGCGAACAGGCTCTCCTACCAGATCCTCTAGTTGCTTTTCATTAACCCGATTCCCCCCGCTTGCCAAAACCAAAAAGGGGCGATGAGTATGCACTCCTTCAAAAACCAAAGATTTAACAATCTGCCCTACCTCACATCCAATCGCTTGAGCTGCCTCACTTGAACTTCGGGTAGAGCAAGAAAAGTCTATTATCCGTGAGGATAATCCTACTTTATCTAACACTTCTCTAAACCGGTTTGCTCCTGACTTTGTTTCCTCGGACATAGCATTTCTCTCCTTCATACATTTTACCTTTCTCTTCCTACTTTGCAAGACCCTCAGGAGTTCTGTAATAAAATGTAGGAGGCGTTCCTCTTCACCTATCTTATCTGCGCATCATCGCTTTTCTCTGTAACAATAGGTTTTTCAAAAGAGAGGTTGTTCCCTCCATAACTCCTCACAAAGACAGAAAAAAGTTTCATAAGAAGTTTTCTCTCTATGGTTTTTTAGTGTCATTTTCAAAATCTTTAACCGGGAATCTAAATACCACCGAAAGAGGAAAACACTCTTTCGGTGGTATTTGCTCTGTTTGTTGTTTTTTGAAGGGGATTATAAGCTCATCATTACCCATATCTATCTGGTCTGGACACAAGGCAGCGGTTTTTGCCGGGCGTGGCGATCCCGAGTTTTCAACACAATGTAGCTTGTCTTTTATGTTTTTTGTATTTTTTGCCTTTTGGGAGTTGGCAAGGGGGCGTACCTCTACTGAGGGAAGCTTTTCTCCTCAGTGGTTTTTGTCTTTTGTCTACGCCGTAGGCTGTCTTTGTAGTTAATCATAAATAGTGTTCAGAAAGCAATTGTGGGACATGATGAGACTATAAGGGGATTTATCCCCTTATAGTCGATAGAAACATTCAGAAATGACGGGCAATGGGATGATAGGGACATTCAGGGGCAGGCTAAAAACGGCTCGAAAGTTACCGGGGTGACGAAAAATAGGATTGTGGGAATGAGTAAAGAAATATCCAGGTGACAGATAAGAGAGTTATTTTCCCCGTAACGATATTGTTTTTTTCTTTCTGGAAAGGTAGAAAAGAGAGACCGCAGACCACCTGCCGTGAAATTTGCATCAAGAAACCAATTTATGCTATTCTACTTCAGTAAAAAGGTAAAAGGAAGTGATGCCTATTAAAAACATCTGGATCACCTACAGTCAGGAAATCTTCGAAAATCAAGAAGAAAACTACTATAAAACTAGAAATGAGCTCAAGGGTAAAACTTTAACTATGATAGAAGAAGCGTTACGAGAAGGAGGATGGGAGGTAAATAAAATAAATGTAGACTTGCCCTTGCCTCGGCTAACCGAGTTTCTATCTCAAAAGGTAGACTTGATATTTAACCTCACCATCTGCGTTTCAGGTATCTATAACCAGGCTTTTCTTCCTCTTCTTTTAGATGCTAATAACATACCTTATCTGGGGTCTAATTCTGTAGTCCATTCTCTTTGTCTAGACCGCTCCTTAAGTAAACTCTGCTTAAGAGGAGTAGGTATACCTACCCCTTCTTATTTTTTATGGTCTACCAAAGAAGAGATACCAGAAAATCTGGATTTTCCTCTCATTGTAAAACCCCGTTTTCGCTCTTACCAGGAAATAATTAGTGAGCAATCAGTGGTCTCCAGTCCAGAAGAATTAGAAAGAGAATTGCAACGGGTTTTTTCCGAAACCAAAGATGAAGTAATAGGGGAAAAATTCTTAACTGGAAGAGAAATGATAGTAGGAATATGGGGTAATGGAAAAAATGTCTCCCCTTTACCTATTATGGAGGTTAACATCTCTCGCCAGGTTCCTCTCTGGGATTTTAAAACCAGGAATAACAAAGGATATGTAGAAGATGTATTATGTCCTGCTCCTCTTGAGGAAGAGCAGAAAAGCCAGATAGAAAAAATGGCCCTCCGGATTTTCCAGGAATTGCATATGCGAGATTATGCCACCTTTAAATTAATATTCTCCGAGAAAGAAGGAATCCCTTTTTTCTTTGAACTTAATTCTCTTCCCTCTCTCTATTACCGGCACAGCGCCTTTCCAGAAATGTGTAACGCCAGTGGTATAGATTATAAAACTATGATACAGAAATTAGCCCGGATAGCCGAAGAAAGAGTGGTTAATAAAATATGAATCAAGAATTGACCTTTGCTGTACTGGGAGCAGGTCATGGAGGACAGGCTTTAGCTGCCTACCTGAGTTTAAAAGGATTTCGAGTTAATCTTTTTAATCGCACTCCAGAGCGAATAAATTCTATAAAACTTATGGGAGGAATACAGGTAGAGGGAGAAATACAAGGCTTTGCTCCTCTGACTCTAGTCACTTCTGATATAGAAGAAGCCATTCGAGAAGCAAAAGTAATTATGGGAGTGGTACCTGCCACCGGCCATCGTTACTTAGCTGAGAGACTAAGTAATTATTTAGAAGACGGTCAAATTATAGTTCTTAACCCTGGACGCACTGGAGGAGCATTAGAGGTAAAACAAGTATTAAAAGAAAGAGAGTGCCAGGCTAAAGTAATAATAGCTGAAGCACAGACTTTTATTTTCGCGAGCAGGATTTCTGGCCCAGCTCAGGTAAAAATTTTCAGAATTAAAAATAGTGTTCCGGTAGCTGCCATTCCTGCTCATCGAACAGTGGAAGTAGTACAAACTTTAAGAAAAGCTCTCCCTCAATTTGTTCCTGAAGATAACGTTTTAAAAACCAGCTTCAATAACATTGGTGCGGTTTTTCATCCTACTATAACTATACTTAACGCCGGTCGTATCGAAAACACTCATGGAGAATTTGACTACTACATAGAAGGAGTTACTCCTTCAGTAGCTTTAATTTTAGAAGAAGTGGATAAAGAAAGAGTAAAAGTGGGAGAATCTCTGGGAATAAGAGCAATTACTGCTCGAGAATGGCTTTATTCTGCTTATGATGCTCATGGCCGCAATCTTTTTGAAGCTATTCAGAATAATTCAGGATACTATGGAATTAAAGCCCCTACTACTATTTTCCACCGCTACATTACAGAAGATGTTCCAGCCAGCCTTGTTCCCATCTCCTCCCTGGGGCATATGTTGGAAGTCTCCACTCCCACAATTGATACTATGATTCACCTAGCCTGTATTCTTCATGGAAGAAATTACTGGCAAGAGGGAAGAACAGTAGAAAAACTGGGGCTGAAAGGCTTGAGCATTAAAGAAATCCGAGAAATGGTAGTGATGGAGGAAGAAAAATGAAAAAAATTTTAGGAGCATCGTTGGTTAATTGTGTTCATGTAGCTGGTATATATCGTTTTTTGTCTTTGGCTGAACAATATGGCTACCAAACCTATTTTTTAGGTCCGGCCATCTCGATAGAAAAACTAATAGAAGCAATAAAAGAAGAAAAACCAGAAAGAGTAATAGTGGGCTACCGTTTGAGCGAAGAGGCAGCCCGGAATATATTCCAGGAACTCAAAGAGGCTTTACAAAAAAATCAACTACTGGGCAAATTTGTTCTCATTTTAAGCTGTACTCCCTCCTTACAGGATATTGCCCAGAAAACGGAGATTTTTGATTACATGTTCACCGGTAAAGAGCGCTTCGAAGAAATAGTACAGAGTATAACCGGGGAAAAAGAAAGTTCTCCGGAAGAAAAATATCCTTCCACACTTCCCGAGAGAATAAAAGCTAAAAGCCCCTTCCCCCTCTTGAGGCATCACTTCGGGCTACCTTCTCTATCTGAAACCATAGAGGGAGTAGCTCAAATTAGCGAGGCTCGGGTTATAGACGTTATTTCTTTAGGTCCAGACCAGAACGCTCAGGAATTCTTTTTCCAGCCTCACCTGATGAATGAGGAAAAAAAAGGAGCAGGGGGTGTTCCTTTACGTCATCCTGAGGATTTAAAAAAAATATACCAAGCCTCTCGCCGGGGAAACTTCCCTCTTTTACGCTGCTATAGTGGCACCAATAATTTAGTGGAATGGGCTCATCTTTTGAAAGAAACTATTAACATTGCCTGGGGAGCAGTGCCTCTTATGTGGTACAGCAAGTTAGATGGTCGCTCTCAAAGGAGCCTCTCCGTGGCCATTCGGGAAAATCAAGAAGCCATGAGAGCCTATGCCTCTTTAGGAGTTCCTCTTGAAGTAAATGAGTCTCATCAATGGAGTTTACGAGATGCTCCTGATAGTGTGGCAGCAGCCACCTTCTATCTTGCTGCTTACAATGCTAAAAAAGTTGGAACTCGCTATTATATTGCTCAATATATGCTCAACACCCCACCAGGTATCTCCCCCCAAGCTGATTTAGCCAAAATGCTAGCTAAATCGGAATTAATACAAGAGCTGGAAGAAGAAAATTTTGCTATTTTCACTCAAACCCGAGGAGGATTAGCTCATTTTTCCGTAGACTTAAACGTAGCCAAAGGACAACTGGGAGCTTCTACTTTCCTGGGTTTATTCCTTAAACCCCAAATCATACACGTAGTAGGTTTTTGTGAAGCCGACCATTTAGCCCATCCTGAAGAAGTAATAGAAAGCGCTCAAATTGTAGAGGGAGTTATAAAAGATGCTCTCTTCGGGCTTCCTCAAGTCCAGATTGATCCTGTTATTGTTGAAAATAAAGAGAGGGTAAAAAGAGAAGCTAAATTAGTTTTAGAAGCGATCAAAAAATTAGGAGAAAAGGAAGAAGACCCCTGGGCCTCTCCCCAGGTGCTGACCCAAGCGGTAGAAGAGGGAATATTAGACGCACCCCATTTGCTGGGCAATCTTCATGCGCCAGGAAAGGTTAAAACACGCATCATAGACGGATTCTTAAGAATAGTAAACGAAAGAGGAGAAATAATTAAGGAAGAAGAAAGGCTTAATTCCATCCTTCAGCGTTTGCGTTTAGAATCATTATAATGCTTCAAGTCAGTGAGTTTTTCCTGACTTTGTTTCAGGAAACGGTTCATTTTTTGCTCAAAGAGAGCTTTACTTTTTTCTAATTTTATTTCGTAGTCTCTATCTTCATTAACTTTTTTGATGGAAAGGTCAATTTTCCCATCAGGAGCAATACCAATGACTTTTACCTTTACCTGATCATTCAACTTTAGATATTCGCTGACATCCTTCACAAAATGATTGGAGATCTCTGATATGTGTACTAAACCTCTTTTCCCATCTTCTAACTCTACAAATGCTCCAAACTTAGTAATACCCACCACTTTGCCTTCCACAACGCTACCAACTTCAACCATTAACTTCTAACTATCCTCCTTTATAAAAATTGAGCTTATTATACAAACGACACCCTGAGGTGTCAAGAATATATCTGTTATTGACTTTTTCATCTTTTTGTATTTTTTTCACAGTCGGCTTCTTAAGCATTCTTTCTCTATGGCCTTTATTTCTTTTGTTTTTTAAGTTTTCTTAATCTTGCGTC